>JAFTNU010000053.1 GCA_017451735.1 Clostridia bacterium | reverse complement strand
CGCCGCCGCAATGAGGAGCAGCAACGGCAGAACGAGGAGCAGCAGCGGTTGTTCAAGGAGCAGCTGGAGGCACTGAAAAAGGCGCAGACAACCGCACCCACGCCCGCACCGGCGCCTGCGCCAAGGACTGCGGCACCGACCTCTCTTGTGGATGCCGATCCCAAGTGTCCCAATTGTGCGTATACTCTTCGCCGTGAGGGAGATCTTTATTTGTGTGATGCCTGCGGTAGCAGATATAGGGCGGCAGCTGCAACTACTGTGGCGCCCAAGGCCATTCAGACCGCACCACCTTCGCCCAAGATCACCCCGAAGCCTGCAGTAGCGCCCAAGTCCACGGTATCGGTCAAGCCTGCGGCGCCCACTAAGCCGGCTTCTGCCGTGCAGGAAAAGCCCAAGCCCGCTCCCGAGCCCACCTTTGAGGAAAGGATGAAAAAGCTGGGGCTGACGGTCAAGGGAAAAAAGCTGATCTCTTGCAACAGAAGTGTGCGGATCGTTAAGATCCCCGCGGAAATTGAAGAGATCGATGCACATGCCTTCAGTGGGTGCGATGTGTCGGAGCTTACGTTACCCGATAGCCTTCACACCATCGGTGAAGGTGCTTTTGAGGATTGCGCTCAGCTCAAATCCGTGCATATTCCGGGCAGTGTCAAGGTTATTCCCAAGCGTTGCTTCAGCGGTTGCTGGGATCTGACCGAGGTATCCATCGGCGAGGGCGTGGAGCGCATTTGCGAGGAGGCCTTCGATGCTGCCTTTGGTGAAGGTAGTCTGACACTGCCGCTCAGCCTGCGGGAGATCGAAAGGGATGTGTTCAGCGCCGGAATTCCCGTGGTGAAATACGCGGGAACGGTTGACGATTGGATGAAGATCGTGTTTCATAATGCCATGTCGGTGCCCTCAAGCGGGGAGAAGTCAGAGCATTATTTCAAGGGGCAGTCCATGCCCGCCGAATATACCTTCGGCAACGGGATCACGGCAGTCCCCGCCTATGTTTTTTCCGGCTTCAACGAGCTCAAGCGAGTGGTGATTCCCAAGGGTGTTAAAACCATCGGGGCGGGTGCGTTTGGGTTGTGTGGCAATCTGGAGGCGGTTGAGTTGCCGGAGGGCCTGCAGGTGATCGGCGAGGAGGCGTTTCAGGGTTGTCGGTTTACATCCATTCGCATTCCCAACGGGGTGCGCCTTATTGGCGCGGGAGCTTTTGCACATTGTGAGCGGTTGGCGGCGATCTCGCTCCCCGATAGTGTCAGGGAATTGAGAAAGGAAGCCTTTGACTGTTGCTATTCCTTGCAGGAGGTGCGGTTGCCTAAAGGGTTAAAGGTGCTTTCGGCATATGCTTTTCGGAATACTCATCTGCTCCGTCGTATCACGGTCCCCCGGGGGGTCAGCGTTATCCAATACGGCGCCTTTTTTGGGAGCGTTCTGGAGCAGGTGGATCTGCCCGATTCGTTGGAGCGGATCGAAAATCACGCTTTTGCCGGCAATGGCCATCTGAAAAGCATTCGTATTCCTGCGAGCGTGAAATACTTTGCCCTTGATGTGTTCGAGGATTGCGACAGTCTGCGATCGGTGGATGCCGGTCCTTACATCAAAGCAGTTCTCAAGCATCACACCGTTGCCGCGCGCAAAACGATGAAGCAGATCGCAAAGGGAATTTGACCGTTGGCGATCGACTTTTATTACCCGGTGCGGTAAAAGGTGATTTCCAAAAGTGAGCCCCGCCCGCATGCGGGCGGGGCCTTCAAATATTACATATAGCTCCTTTTTCCTCCCCACCCTTGACAATGATCGCCAAAGGTGATATAATCAATATTAATACTATCTTGCAGATAGCATAAAAAAGAGGTAAGGAGTTGGTTTTTTTCTCATGGACAGTATACCCTTATGGGTCGCATTTGCAACTTGCGTCATTTTAGGTGCTTATTTCGCCGCTACCGAAAGCTCCTTTTCGGCAGTCAACAAGATCAAGGTCAAGACCTTGGCTGATGACGGCAACAGGCGTGCCCGCGGCGTTATGTACATCCTCAACCGATTCGACAAAGCGTTGACAACCCTTTTGGTAGGCAACAATGTCACCAAGATCGCGGGCGCGTCGGTCTTTACCGTCATTGCCACCCGCATTATGACCGAGCAGTATGGAAAAGGGCAGGATTTCATCAACTCCTTTGGATTTTCCATTGCTTGCAGTGCCACAAGCACGGCTATCATCTTCCTGTTCAGTGAGATGATCCCCAAAAGCTTTGCCAATGACCGCAGTCAAACGGTATCCATGTTCTTTCAGGGCTCCTTGCGCGTGCTCATGCGCGTTCTGACCCCGATCTCCGCATTTTTCGGCCTGATCTCCAAAGCCGCTTCCCGCTTGTTTGCAAGCAAGGAGGCCGAGCCCTCGATCACCGAGGATGAGTTGATGGAGATCCTCGATACCGTTGAGGAAGAGGGCATTGTGGATGAAGAACAGGGCGATATGCTCAAATCGGCTCTGGAATTCGGCACCACCGTGGTCAGTGATATCATGACCATGGCAAAGGATATCGAAATGCTGAATGTAAATGCCAATACCGATGAGATCCTTGAGGCTATCCGCAATACCAATCACTCACGCATTCCCGTTTGCTCCGCATCGGGGGATCGGATTGTGGGCACATTGCGGATCCGCAATTTTCTCACTGAGTATCAACGCAATCCCAAGGTAAAGGTCCGTTCTGTTATGGTCCCGCCCTATTTTGTGCGGGAGGATGCCAAGATCGACGATCTGCTGACCGATATGCGTCAGCATAAGCGTCATATGGCCATCGTGCAGGATGAGGAGAAAAAGACGGTAGGACTTGTGACCATAGAGGATATTCTGGAGGAATTGGTGGGCGAGATCTTCGACGAAGAGGATGTGGTCGACCAGAATTTCCAGACTCTTGGCGGTAACAAGTATCTGATCAATACACATATGCTGATGGGCAATGCCTATGAGCGCATGGGCCTTGGTGTCGCACCCCGCGCCATCGCCGCCAAGCCCATTCTGTCCTTCATGCTGGAGACTCTGGGGCATTTGCCTGCGGAGGAGGAAAGCTTCCTTTACGGCAATCTGGAAATTACCGCCAAAACGGTAGAAGAAAACCGTGTTTCCGAGGTCGTGATCCATATTCTTGACGAGGACGATCTGGCCGCGCGCACCGCCGCCCGGAGCGAGGAGGTGGAGGCATGACATTCCAACAGCATTTTTCCTCCATGTGGTGGGCTTATGTGGTCATTTTGGTCATGATTTGCCTTTCCGCTTACTTCTCGGCCTCCGAGATCGCCTTTAACGCTTCCAATAAAATGCGATTGCGCCGCGCCGCCGAAAACGGCTCCAAAACCGCAAAAATCGCATACCGTATTACCGAAAAGTTTACTGTTTCACTCTCGGCTATCCTCATTGGCAACAACCTTGCCAATATTGCCGTTTCTACCTGTACCACCCTGATCGTTATGGATCTGTTCCCCGGGAATGTGGGCCTGGCCTCTACGCTTGCCACTATTCTGGTGACCATCGTGATCCTGATCTGCGGTGAGATCGTGCCCAAAACGCTTTCCAAGCAGCATGCCGACACGGTGGTGCGCTGGGTCGCGATTCCCACACGCGTTCTGACCTTTATTCTCAGTCCCATCGTGGGTATTGTCATGCTTCTGCTGGCAGGCCTGCGGAAGCTGTGGGGAATCGATAAATCCGATGCTACCGTTACCGAGGAGGAACTGGTCTCCATCATCGACACGGTCGAGGAGGAGGGCGTCATCGACGAGGATCAGGGCGAGCTGCTCCAATCCACGCTGGATTTCCATACCACCACCGTGGAGGAGATCATGACCCCCCGTATCGATATGACAGCACTGGATATCGACGGAGACGAGGAGAAGATCCACGCTCTGCTTTCTGATACCACCCAGTTCTCCCGTCTGCCTGTTTACGAGGATAGCATTGACAATATCATCGGTATCCTGTCCCTGACCCGTTATTATAAGGCAACGCTGGATCAGGAGGATCCCGATATCCGCGCCCTGCTGCTCAAGCCCTGCAAACTTCATAAGACCATGAAGCTCCCTGCGGCTCTGGCAAAGATGCGGGAGGTCAAGATGCACCTGGCCATCGTCATTGATGAGTTTGGCGGGACGTTGGGCGTGGTGACGATGGAGGACATCCTCGAGGAGCTGGTGGGTGATATCTGGGACGACACCGACGTGATCGTGACCGAATGCCGTTCCACCGGCGAAAACACCTTTGAAGTATCGGGCGATATGAACATCGACGATTGCTTTGAGGAGCTGGAATTTACCAAGCCCGAGGATTTTGCCTGTGAGTATTCCACCATGGGCGGATGGGCCATCGAGATGCTGGAGGCCAACCCCCATGTGGGTGACAGCTTCCACTATAACAATCTGTTTGTGATCGTGGCTCAGATGGACGAGGAGCGTGTGACCAAGCTGACCGTTCTTGTAGAGCCTAAGGAAGAGAAAGAGGAAGAAGAAATTTGAGAAAGGGGGGAGAACCGTTTTGTCGATCCATGAATCGGGGGAAAATTATCTCGAGCAGATCTACATGCTGTCACGGGAAAAAGAAAAGGTCCGTGCGGTGGATCTGTGCACGGCATTGGGGTTTTCCCGTCCCACCGTCAGCGTGATGCTGCGGGAGCTCCGCGCCGACGGATTTGTGACCACTGCCGATAACGGCGGGCTTGCTCTTACCGAAAAGGGTGAAAGCGTGGCCAAGCGGATGTATGCGCGCCATTGTATCATTGCCGAGCTGCTGATGAAGCTGGGGGTCACCCACGATGTGGCGCTGGCCGATGCCTGTAAGATCGAGCATGATATCAGCGACGAGACCTTTCTCAAGATCCGGGGTTACCTCGGAAAAACGGAATAACAAAAGCCCGTTGGTGCGTAAAACGCACCAACGGGCTTAAAAATATAAGGACAGGGAGCACCCAAAGGGGTGCTCCCTGTGTGCTTTACTTGTCGTAAATGGGGAACTTCTTGCAAAGGTCGATGACCTCGGCGGTGATGCGTTCCTTGGAGCTTTCAAAATCGTGGACAACATCATAGATCCAGCCGGCGATCTTATCCATCTCGGCAACGCCGAAGCCGCGGGAGGTGACGGCGGGGGTACCGATACGCACGCCGCTGGTGATGAAGGGACTGCGAGGATCGTTGGGAACGGCATTCTTGTTGGCGGTGATGTGCACCTCATCCAGGCGATGCTCCAGCTCCTTGCCGGTCAGCTCCAGGCCGCGCAGGTCAAGCAGCATCAGATGGTTGTCGGTGCCGCCGGAGACCAGATGGAATCCACGGTCGGTCAGACCCTTGGCCAGTGCCGCGGCATTCTCTACGATACGGCGCTGATAATCCTTGAATTCGTCGGTCAGTGCTTCACCCAATGCCACAGCCTTGGCGGCAATGATGTGCATGAGAGGGCCGCCCTGGGTACCGGGGAATACGGCCTTGTCGATCTGCTTTGCCAGTTCCTCACGGCACAGGATCATGCCGCCGCGGGGGCCGCGCAATGTTTTGTGGGTGGTGGTGGTCACCACATCGGCGTAAGGAACGGGGGAGGGGTGCACGCCTGCGGCAACAAGTCCCGCAATGTGAGCCATATCCACCATGAAGTAAGCGCCCACCTCGTCGGCGATCTCGCGGAATCTCTTGAAATCGATCACACGGGGATATGCGCTGGCACCGGCCAGGATCATCTTGGGCTTGCACTCCAGGGCGATCTCGCGGACCTTGTCATAGTCAATGACCTCGGTATCGTCAGAGACACCGTAGGGCACAATATGGAAGTACTTGCCCGAAATGTTGACGGGGGAACCGTGAGACAGATGACCGCCGTGAGCCAGATTCATGGAAAGGACGGTATCGCCGGGATTCAGCAGGGCAAAGAAAACGGCCAGGTTTGCATTGGCACCGCTGTGAGGCTGAACATTGGCGTGCTCCGCACCGAACAGCTTTTTGGCGCGTTCGCGGGCAATCTCCTCTACCTCGTCCACATAGACACAACCGCCGTAGTAGCGTTTGCCGGGGTATCCCTCGGCGTATTTATTGGTCAGGACGGTGCCGGCCGCAAGCAACACCGCCTTGGAAACGATGTTTTCGGAAGCGATCAGCTCGATGTTGTTTTGCTGACGGGTAAGCTCTCTGCCGCAGGCGGCGAAAACCTCACTGTCATACTGCTCCAATTCATTAAAAAACATATTTGCAAACCTCCTTGGTTTTTGTATTCAGAATTTAAAAGATGAAATTAGCCAGCACACTGACAAGGCCGAGCAAAAGACCGATCGCTCCCCCCAGCCAGATGATGGCGTTGAGTTCCTTTTTCATAACCGACAGCATCAATTCCTCCAGTGCCTCGGGGGGCATGGCGTTGACCTTTTCTTCTACGATCTCGGCGATGTGGAACTGAGAGGCGATAGAGCCGGCGTATTTATCCACCAATCGGCGGTAAAGGCCGATGACCACCCGCTTGAAGCCCTCGGTATCGGTGACCCATTCGGCTACAGGCTTGTTCTCGGCGGCATCCAGCTCGGCCGAGAGAGCCTCACGCAGTTTTTCCCGTCCCTCACCGTGCAGGAACTCGGTGACCTTCTCACCGATGGGGGCGGAGAGCTGGGTGATCATAGCATCGGTAACAAACATCCCCACCAATGGGTTGCGTGCGGCAAATTCCCGCACGGTGGACGAAGCCTCGGTTGCGATGATCTCACCCACATTCATGGAAAGAATCCCCCCAAGAATTTTGTCGGTCAGGAGATCTACGGCTACGTCCCGTTTTTCGTCGTATTTTTCGCCGAATAAGGATTCCCCCGATACGCGAATGGAGGGGAAAGCAAGAATACCTTTGGCGATGGTCTCGGAGATCTCATCGGAAAGCAGTGCTTTCTTGAGGTCTTCGGTGCGCACCAGCGATTCACTGATCATACGCCCCAAGGCCTTGGCCAATGCGCCTTGCCTGCGGGGCATGATGCCGGGGGTGAAGGGGATCTGAAATTTACCGATATATTTGGGGCGATAGGGCCGAAAGAGCATTTTTACGGCGATATAGTTGGTAAATATACCGATAATGGCGCTCATAGCCAGCGTAATGAGAATCTTTGCAATTTCCAGAGAGTCCATCTCCTTTTTTATTGAGAAATAAAATCAAATCAATTATAGCATAAGCTTGGCTGAAAATCAAGAGGGTAAACAGAGAAAATGTCCTGCGGGAAGCTCTTGCACGGTGCGGTCGGATGTGGTATACTGAATAATAAGGACAGGGGCGGGTCGGATTCGGGTATACGGCAAGGCTTGCCGCCGCAGGCGTGAAGGCGCCCCGACGAATAGGGGCGCCCCGTTTTCTCGTTTTTTGTATGACGCAGAGGGAATTTGTTCCCCATGGAGGTTGATATGTTACGCTTTTTACACGCAGGGGATCTGCATTTGTGCAGTCCTCTGGCACAGTTTGCACCCCGTACGGCGGCACGCCGCCGTGAGCGGCAATTCATCGCCCTGGAGGGGCTTTTTGCCGATGCCGTCGATCGCGGCGCGCAGATGATCCTGCTTGCAGGTGATGTGTTTGATAGTCCCACTCCCGATGAGGACGGGGCGGCCCGCTTTTTATCGATTCTCAAGGAACAGCCCGTGCCTGTGCTCATCTCACCGGGCAATCATGACTATCTCAGGGAGGGGGGCGTCTGGCAACGGCATGCCCTGCCCGATAATGTCTATCTTTTCGACAGCCCCAAGCTTTCCTGTATTGATTTTCCCACCCTCGGCACGGCGGTCTATGGCTATGCCTTTACTGCCGAGACGGCGCAAGCACCTACCCTGGGGTTGGCCTCGGATCTGTTGCCGGACCGTATCTCGATCCTGTTGGCGCACGGCGATCTGCTTTCTCCTCTGTCGCCCTATGCCCCCATCGGCGGGGGACAGCTGGAGCTTTCGGGCTTTGCCTATGCGGCCCTGGGGCACATTCATAACCCTACGCCCCCAAGGCAGTACGGCAGAACACTTGCGGCTTACAGTGGCTTTTTTGCGGGGCGCGGCTTTGACGAGGTGGGTGCGGGCCAAGCCCTTTTGGTAGAGATCGAGGGGGAGCACGTCGGCACCACGGTGCTGGCAAGCACCGCCGACACCTTTCAGGTGCGGGAATTGGATTGTACCGGTGCGCAGAACGGCGAGGAGGTCAGAGCCCGCGTCCGCGATTTCCTGCTGAGCGAGGCCATCGGTAACGAGACCGCGCTGCGGCTTTGTCTGACGGGGCATGTGGGGCTTTCCTGCCGGCCCGATCCCGTGGCGCTCGGTGCATTGGGAGAGGGATTTGCGCTTTTTGAGGTGCGGGATATGACAGTACCCATCTTTGACGGTGCGTATCTTGCCAAGGATCCCACCCTGCGGGGGGCATTCTATCGGGCATTGTTGCCCCAACTGACCGACGGGGACGAAGAGACCCGTTCTCTTGCCGCCGAGGCGTTGCGGCTCGGCTTTGCCGCACTGTCGGGCAGGGAGGTGTGATATGAAGATCGTCAGAATCGAAATTGAGGAATTCGGCAAGCTGGCCGATTTTGTGCTGGAGCCGGGAACGGGGATCACCCTGATCGAGGGGGAGAACGAATCGGGTAAGAGCACGCTGCTTGCTTTTCTGCGTTTTGCCTTTTATGGCTTTCCCCGACGGGGCGGCCCCGACGGTGAGGAACGGGACAAGCGTCTTTCCTGGCGCTCCCGCCGTGCGGTGGGACGTCTGGAGGTGGAATCGGCGGGTGTGATCTATCGGATCACGCGCCGTTGCATAGCGCGGGGCAGTACCGGGAGAGAAAGCTTCAGCGAGGAGCTTTCGGTGATCCGCTTGCCCGAAGGAGAGGAGGTCCCCTTGGACGGAAAGACCCCCGGCGAGTATTTTCTGGGATTGCCCGCCGAGCTTTATGACGGCAGTCTTTGTCTTGCCCAATCGGGGGCAGAGCGCGTTTCGGCCCCCGGCATGGGAGAAGCGGTGGGGAATCTGCTGTTTGCGGGGGAATCGGCCTTTTCTGCCGAAGAGGCCGAGAACAAGCTGCAGCAGGCACGGCGGGATCTGCAGCATCTCAAGGGCCGAGGCGGAAGGATTGCCGACCTGGAGGATGAATTGGCGGCTTTGGACGGGGCGCTTGCCCGCGCCAGAGAGGATGGCGCACGTTTGGCCGATCTGCGTGCCGATGCCAGGCGCTATCGCGAGGGGATCGAGGAAAAACGGAAGGCCTTGTCCGAGGTGGCGGCGGCTTTCGAATGTGCCGATATTGACCGTACGCTGTCTCTTTTTGACGACCGCGCCCGTGCATTGAACGAAGAAGCCCGGTGCCGAACTGCATTGGAGGATCTGCAGGAGCGGCTGGTGACCGAATTGCCTGATCGGAGCTTTACGGCTCGCACCGAGTTGGCCTTACACGATGTGCGGACGGCAGAGGCGACGGTGGCGCAGTTGTGCCCCGTGGTCGAGCAATTGGAGCAGGTGAAGTATGACGAAGCTCTGCTGAACGGCGCCAGGGCCCTGCGGGAAAAGGGAGGCACCGAGGCGTTGATGGGGGCCGTTTCCAAAAACGAAAGGAAGGCGAAAAGGCGCCGCATAACGGGCATGATATGTCTTGTCCTGGCCGCCGCAGCCGCTTTGTCGGCAGTATTGCTCCCCACTTATTTTTTGTATGCGGCGGCAGGTGCCGCCGTGATGCTCCTGATCTCGTTGTTTGCTTTTTTGGGTGGAGCCCTTTGCCGTCATAAGATCAAAAGGCTGATCGGCGACCTGGGAGGCATCGATATGCAGATGATGCGTACCCATTTGGAGCAGTGCCGACGGGAGGAGGAATCTTATCTTGCCCATCGGGAGCGCAAGCGGATCGCCACCGAGCAGTTGGAAGCGGCTCAGCAGAAGGTCGACAGGGCAAGAGAGCAGATGCGGAACGAATTTTCTGCCATCGGACACCCGGAGCTGGCCGATGCCACCGAGACAGCCGAGCGCTTTCTACACACGCTGGCCAACCGGAAGGAGGCGTTGCAGGCTGCAGTGGCAGAGTCCACCATTGCTTATGAGCGGGCAAGGAGTGCGACCGAAGCGCTTTCCCGCCGTCTGGAGGGGGAGGACGAGCAGGGCCTTCGTGCCCGCCGCGCCGCAGTGTCCGTCCCGAATGAAGATCTTGAAGCCTTGCGGACAAAGCAGACCCTGCTTGAGCAATCTGTTGCCGCTCTGGAGCAAAAGCGGGCCGATACCGAGCGGGCCGAATCGGCCTTGGCCGCCACGGCCAGAGATCCGCAATTGTTGGAGCGGGAGCGTTTGGCTGTGTCCGACGCGCTGGTGGCGGCTCGCCGCCGCCTGGCCGCCATCCGTCTGGCTTTGGAGGCTCTGGAGAAAGCAAGCGATGATCTTCGCAGGGGAATCACGCCCCGCTTGCGCGAGGAGGCCTCCCGTATTTTTGCCGATCTGACCGACGGCGTCCACGGGGAATTACGCCTGGGTGCGGATTTTTCTATGACCTTGGAGGGGGAGGGCGTTCCGCGTTCGATCTCTCACTTCAGTGCGGGATGCCGTGACGCGGCGCATCTGTCCTTGCGGCTGGCTCTTTTGCATACGCTTTCCAAAGAACGGTTGCCCTTATTTTTTGACGAGGCCTTTGCCCGTCTTGACGACAGCCGGACTCAAAATCTGTTGAGTGTCCTGCAAAATTATTGCCGTGACGGCGGACAATGCCTGCTCTTTACCTGCCATACAAGAGAAGGGGCATTCCTGTCAAACGATGATACGGTCAAGTGCATCAGCTTGGCCTGATGAGCAGTGACCTGCCATTTTGCAAAAAACATGCCCGTGTGCGAAAATTTCGCACACGGGCATGTTTTTTGCGGCATTGATGTTTTTATTCCCCGCAAGGATGCTCGTCCGGGTCGTCGTAAGCATGCCGTTCGGGATGAGCGCAGGGGTGGTGCTCCGCCATGGGTGCGGGAGAGGGCAATTTGCCGGAGCGGCGGATCTCGCCGGGAGTTTTTTTTACGGTTTTGGTGAAAACACGGCAAAAGTAATTGGCAGAGGAAAATCCCAACCGCGCCGCGATGATGTCGACGGAGTCATCGGTCTCCAACAGCTCACGGATGGCCTTCTGCATCAGAATGTTGGTCTTATAGGTGATGGGCGAGACCCGCATCAGGCCTTGGAACAGCGTGTAAAAATGCGCTTCGCTATAGCCGCACAGCGCCGCCAGGTCGGCGATCCGTACAGGCTCGGTGCAATGGGCCTTCAGGTATTCCACTGCGGGGTGGATCTTGGAATACTTCGGAACATAGTCGCTCTGCTCCATCCTGTGACCGTACAGGTGAGAGAGCAGGGCATAGAGCTCGGAGATCGAACGCATCGGGTCGGTCTCATAGGTCTCAAACATCAATCGCAATCGCTCGCCCGGGTATCCCCGCAGGATCTGAAAACGGAATTGGGAGAAGGCCAGAGGATCGGTAAAGGCAAAATCCACCGAGTACCAATCCACCTGCGGGTCCCCGCTCCACACTGAGTAATACTCGGTTTCCGCGGCGATGTAAATGAGGTCTCCCACACCTGCGGTATAGGTCTGACCGTTCAAAAGGATCTCGGCACTGCCCTGCAGTAAATAGCCGATGCAGGGGCGGGCAAAGGTGATCAGCTTTCCCGTGGTGTGAACACCCCGGTGGATAAAATGGCGGATGTGATATTCCGCAAGCAGAGGAAGATCGGACATGAAAAGCCTCCGTATCATAGAATCGTGCTATTTTACACCAGTATAGCACCTTGATTTCAAGCTGTCAATAGAGTATAATGAAACCAGCAACTGAAAATGGAGGCGAGCATTTCATGAAGGTCAAGCAAATCATTTTCCCGCGCCCCAACTGCGCGGAATTGATCGAAACCGAAAAATCTCCCAAGAGCCCCTTGGATGTGGTGGTCAAGACTGCGGTCAGCACCATCAGCCCCGGCACCGAGCGGGCCAATATCACCGGTGACCCCAATGTGGCAGGCAAAAGGGCCCCCGACACCACCTTTCCCCGTTCGGTGGGGTATAGCTCTGCCGGTACCGTGGTGGAGGTGGGTGAGGCGGTGACCTCCGTCAAGCCCGGCGACCGTGTGATCGTCTATTGGGGAAAGCATCAGGACTATAATATCGTTCCGGAGGAGCGGGTGGTGCGAATTCCCGATGAGATCTCCTTTGAAGAAGCGGCACTGCCCTTCATTGCCACCTTCCCTCTGGCGGCCATCCGCAAGACGCGCCTGGAGCTCGGCGAGTCCGCCATGGTCATGGGTCTGGGACTCTTGGGGCAGCTTGCCATTCGATTGCTGCGTGCCGCAGGGGCCTATCCCGTTATCGGCGTGGATCCTGTGGCATCCCGCAGAGACGAGGCTAGGCAGGGGGGCGCCGACTATGTGTTTGATCCCTTTGCAGAGGGCTTTGCCGACAGCGTGAAGGCCGTGACAGGCGGCGGTGCCAAGGTCTGCATCGAGGTCACCGGTGTCGGGGCCGGCCTTGACGGGGCCCTTGACTGCATGGCCAGATTCGGCCGTGTGGCGCTGCTCGGCTGTACCCGCGACAAGAACTTTACCATTGACTATTACCGTAAGGTCCATTGCCCCGGTATCACCATGATCGGCGCTCATACCAACGCCCGCCCCACGGATACCTCCTACCCCGGCTACTTCACTCACAGAGACGATATCAATGCTGTGCTGAATCTGATCGTGGGCGGCAGACTGTCGCTGAAGAGCATGCTGAACGACAGCTACAGCCCCGCCGAATGCGAAGCAGTCTTCGAGCGGATCATCAACGACCGTTCCTTCCCCACGGTGGCACAGTTTGACTGGCGCAAATTGTAAGAAAAGGAGATAACGGTATGAAAAAATTGCGCGTTGTACAGATCGGCGTCAACCACGATCACGCCTCTGCTGTTTTTAAGACCATGGCGCAGCTGCCCGAGATTTTTGAGATCGTGGGCTACTGCATTCCCGAGGATGAGCCTGTCCGCACCAAGCCCTTGGAGGAGATCTATCTGGCATATCCCAGGCTGACCTTGGAGCAGATTGCCGACGATAAGACCATCGATTGCGCCACCATCGAGACCTTTGAGCGCAACCTGACCAAATACGCCACCTTCGCTCTTGAGCTGGGTCTGCCCGTTCACATGGATAAGCCCGGCGGCGTGGAGCATGCGGATTTCAAAAAAATGATTGATATCGTCAAAGAAAAGGATCTGGTGTTCCACACCGGCTATATGTACCGCTACAACCCCGCCGTTTTGCGGATGTACGAGCTGGTAAAGCAGGGCGAGCTGGGCGACATTCTGCATGTTGAGGCCCAGATGAACTGCTGGCACAAGGAGCACAAGCGCCATTGGATGGGCAATTTTCCCGGTGGCATGCTCTTTTTCCTGGGATGTCATATGATCGACTTTATCTACCGCCTGCAGGGTGAGCCCCTTGAGGTGATCCCCATGAGCCAACCCGTCACCGTAACCGACGGTGAGGATTTCGGTATGGCAATCTACAAATATCCCACGGGCGTTTCCTTTGCCAAGGCCACCGATGACGAGTGCGGCGGCTTTCAGCGCCGTCAGCTGGTGGTGGTGGGCAGCAAGGGCACCGTTGAGATCTGCCCCCTGGAGTCGGGCGGTGATAACGGTCTGATGTTCTCCGATTTCACCTTTACCAACGATACCGCCTGGGCGGCGCGGGGAGAGACCGTGCGCTTTGACGGCTTTCACCGTTACCGCACCATGATGGAGAGCTTTGCCGCTATGGTTCGGGGCGAAAAGAAGAATCCCTACACGCCCGATTATGAGCTGGCGCTGAACAGCTTTGTCATGCGCTCCTGCGGAGTAATATGAGCAATTTAAAAGAACATAACCTTTGAAAGGATAAAAACCGTGAAAGCAATACTGATCCAAAATGATGAAAGAAAGACGCTCACCTGGTCCGATGTGCCGGACGCTGTGGCAAAATCCGACGAGGTGGTTGTAAAGGTGGCATACGCCGCACTGAACCGCGCCGATCTGATGCAAAGAGCGGGAGATTACCCGCCTCCTCCCGGTTGCCCCGATTGGATGGGGCTGGAGGTTTCGGGCGAGATCGTCTCCATGGGAGACGAGGCGGCAGAACGGTCCGACTTCAAAATCGGTGACAAGGTCTGCGCCCTCCTCGGGGGCGGCGGCTATGCCGAGTATGTTGCCGTACCTTACGGTATGTGCATGCCCATTCCCAAAAACACAAGCATGATCGAGGCGGCGGCTATCCCCGAGGCCTTTGCCACCGCTTATCTCAATCTGTTCATTGAAGGGGGGATCAAGGAGGGGAACACCCTGCTGGTCACCGCAGGCGCCAGCGGCCTTGCCAGCGTGATCATCCCCATGGCCAAGGCCTTTGGCATTCGTGTGATCACCACGGTACGCTCCGATGAAAAAGCCAAGGCCATCGCTCCCCTCGGTGCCGATCTGATCGTTAACACCAAGAAGGAAAGCCTTGCCGATGTGTTGAAAAAAGAGCTGGAGGCAGGTCGCCCCGTGGACGTGGCTATTGACTGCGTGGGGGGTGAGGGCATGGGAGAATGCCTGCGATATCTTGCCCATGGTGCCCGTTGGATCATGATCGCGGCCCTGGGCGGCATCCATACCGATCTGGATCTGAAAAATGTTTATGTGCGCAACGTACGCATCATCGGCTCCACCCTCCGCTCCCGCACCCCTGCCATGAAGGCCGAGATCCTTTGTAAGCTGGTGCGTGATGTCTGGGGCAAGGTGGAGGACGGAACGCTTCGCCCCACCATTTATAAGGTACTGCCGATCACCGAGGCCGAGACGGCACATGCCTTGCTTGAAAACAGCGAGAGTGTGGGTAAGGTCGTTTTAGAGGTCGGCGGAGAGTAAAAACAAATTTTAAATGAGGGAAAACAACGGTTTTCCCTCATTTGCGTTTGAAGGGAGGAAAACGTGGTAAAACTAACCTTGATCAATGCTTTTCAGGAGGGGTTATCATAACCATGGATCAAACGCAAAAGCTTCAAGAGGAAGAGATTCACCGCAAAACGGTATGCGATTTCCCTGTGTTTTCCGCCAAAGGCTATATCGGAATCAAGGAAGATGCCGTGGATCCGACGGCACTGTTTCGCATCGGCTACGGACTGTATCTGGTCAGTGCGCGGGAGGGGGAGAAGGACAACGGACTGATCGTTAATACCGTGGTACAGGTGACCAATACGCCCAACCGAGTGGCGGTGACCGTGCACAAATCGGCACTGACTCACGATATGATCCTGCACACGGGCGTGATGAACGTAAGCTGCCTGACCGTTAAGACGCCCTATTCGATTTTTGAGCTGTTTGGTATGAAAAGCGGCAAAACGGTAGAGAAATTCCGCGATTTGGAGATGGTACGCTCCGCAAACGGTGTTGCTTTTCTGCCCGGCTTTTCCAATGCTTTTTTCTCACTGAAGGTCGAACAGTATGCGGATCTCGGTACCCACGGCATGTTCCTTTGCGCCGTGACCGAGGCGCAGGTGCTGCAAGATCTGCCGACCGTGACCTATGATGACTATCGGACACGGATCAAGCCCCGCCCCGAGAAAAAAGAGAGGAAGGGCTTTGTCTGTCGGGTCTGCGGCTACGTGTATGAAGGGGAAGAGCTGCCGGAAAGCTTTGTTTGCCCCCTGTGTTTGCACGGAGCCGCCGATTTTGAGCCCTTGTAACCGGCTAGCCAAGCGAAAATAATAGGAACCCGATCCGGAGCCCGAAAATCATGTCAATGCTGTGTCAAAGGGCTTGCAAATATTCGCGGGAACAGGGCTCCGTCTACGGACGGAGCCCGATTCTTTTTTGCATATTATATATATTTTTTGTGTAATTTTGTGTAAAAAAACTATTTACTTTTTTGGGTTGGTATGTTACAATGATTGTGTGACCGCTATACTGTGGTCTGTTCATGAGGCACGGACGCGTGCCGAAAATTGCTTATGGAGGTTACATTCATGAAGCACTTCAAGAAAAGACTCCTTGCCTTTCTCCTTGTTTTGACAATGGGGATCGGACTGGTGCCCTTTGCGGCCCTTTCCGCAGGAGCCGAAACCGCAATCGTTACCGACATTACGGTCGGCACGGACGGCGTGATCGAGGATCTGGATTGGGAGATCGGCTATATCGCTTCCCCCTATCAGAACGGCGATGAGGCCTGGCAGGTCGTCAAGCAGTGGAACGGCGCCTACCGCCTTTCCGAGATCATCACGGTGCCTAAGGCCTACACCACCCTGGTATGGACCGAGTGTGTCGAGGCAGGTGCGTTGACCGATGCGTACTTCTTCTTGACTTCCTGGAAGCAGGTAGGGGAGAACCGCTGGGAGATCGATCCTGCAGGGACAAACCTGATCGCCGACGGCAAGAACGACAATGCCAATCAGATCTACACCGAGGTATATGATGAGGAAAGTGACACAACCAAGGGTTATGTGACTTATACTTACACCACCACCGCCGAGAACGAGACAGTACGTCTGGCTTGCTTCGGCGGCAACGAGAACGGTGAGATTTCCTCAAGCCCCGAGGAATGCCCGACGGTCTACGCTTACAATGCCTCCTTCGCCGAGGGCGCGGTCGACGGTATTGCATGGTTCGGCGGCTATATGGATGCCGACAAGGGCTTTGTGGTTGATGGCGATTTCGTTACTTCCATGCCCATCAGCGTGCCCAACGCGGGTACCACCGTTTCTTTCTCCGGTGAGTGCGATGAGGATTGCTACGTGATTTCCGCATGGCGAGCTGCCGATGACGGCCGCCTGGAGATGATCTACGGCTGTGCCGGCAGTGAGCAGTCCAATGCCTGGACCACCGTGACCGAGGTCGAGGAAGAAACCGTTAAGACCTATTCCTACACCACCACTTATGATAACGAGATCATCCGTATCAGCGTCGTCGGTGAGGCCCCGGCGGTTACTTATGTGGAAAACAATGCGGCCAATTGCGCTCCCATTCTGGCGGCGGCCGGCTATGATCCCACGATTGCCGGTGAGATCTTTCTGTCCAACTGGACCAACGGTCTGATCAGTGAAAACAGCAATAAGATCGTTCTCGGCAGCTCCGTTTACAAATTCAGCGATGTGCTTTCCGTTTACGGTGTCGGTACCAAGATCACCGTTGTGGATGTGATGAACGATACCGAGGCGGGTGAAGATAATTTCGCCGGAGACGATGCGTATGTGATCGCCAAGTTCGACGGTACGTCGTATGACGACGCCGTTGCAGACGGTATCACCGGTGAAGAGGATCGCTCTGCGGCTGTCAAGGACGGCAAGCGCGTTTACACCTACACCACCACCGAGGCTATGGAGTACATCCGCGTTTCTCTTGCCACCACGGGTAATACCGTTAACGGCGGCTTTGTGGCTCCCATTATTTACATCAGCGCGCCCAACAACACGTATTATAATATTTTGGAAGGCTTGAAGATCATCAGCATCGGTGAAAATGACCACTTTGGTTCTCCCTTTGTCGGTGATACCTGGACATCGCTTTTCGCCGCTCGCTATGGCATGACCTATGTGGATATGACCGCCGTCGAGAATGAAGAGAATGACGAGCTGGCTACCGCAAACATTATTCTCTTCTTTGTTCCTTCCGAGTATTCCGATCAGATCGACGCAGAGAGCGTGGATGAGCTCCTTACCTATTATCCCAACGCCCTGTGTGTCTTCTTTACCGAAAACACCGATCTGGTGGCCGATGTGGAGGAAATGCATAACGACCGTGCCTGCGTGATCGCTTACAGTCAGTTGCCTGCACTGTCCGGTGCTCCTTACACCGATGTAAACGGCATGAATGCTTTGGCACATCGCCTGCTTTTGCCTTGGTTGGAGACCTCCATCGGTACTTCTTACCAGAATTTCGGCGGTGTTTCCATTGATGACGCCGTCGGTGTCAAGTTCTTGAACGATGAAGATACCGTGGCGATGATCGGTACCTCCGCAAACGATCGTACCATTTCGGTGCCTCGCGTGCCCGGTGCCATTTCTTCGGATAATGTTTTTGGATGGTACGGTACCGTGACCAACGGAACTGCAACTGAGACCATGCTGATCCGCGTTGGAGAGAAGGTAACCTTTGCAAAGGGCGATGTAGGCGAATTCGAGCCCTTGACCTTTGATATGGTGCAGGTAGAGGATCCCACTCTTCGCATGGGTGGCAGTGTGGCGACCAGCGGTCTGCGCTTCCTTTCCGGTGTTTCCGAGAGTGATTACTTGAACATTCTGGCTATGATCGATGCCGGTCAGCTGCAGAATGCATCGATCTCGATGGGTACGTTGATCATTCCTTATGATTATATGGATGCTTTGAATGGTCAGCTGACGCATGACGCTTTGACACAGGCGAGCTTGGAGAATCTGGATGTTGCGTGTCAGATAGCACTGGATGCTGATGGCAATCTGGTTTGGTATGAGTATGATGACGAAACCGGAATCGGCTATATTGCAGGCTCTATCAGCAACATTCTTGCCCAGAATAACACCAGACAGTTTACTGCAAGAGGTTACGCAAAGCTGACTGTTGACGGCGAAGCGTATTACATCTACGCCGAGAACGGCGGCAAGGTTGGTGCCGCGGTTTACGAGTTGGCCGAGCAGGCCCTGAATGACTGCACCACAGAGCAGGATGCCGATCATATGATCGAGTATAAGGCCGGGCTTTACTCCCCCTACACGCTGGACCAGAGAGCAATCCTCAAGTCCTATGTGCAGAATGTGGTATCTCTTGTAACGGTGGATGCCGACGGCTACACCACCGCCGAGCTGACCCAAGCCGAGTATTATGATGTCAATGCGGGCTGGGAGGTATACACCCTTTCCGGCGGCGGCTCCGATTCGCTGAATGACATCTTCTATCCCGGTGCACCCGATCCCGAAACCAATATGCTCTATGTTGATATTCTCACCTGGAGCGGCTTGGCTGCCGTTTTGGGAGACAACAATATCGATACCGTTTGCATGATCCTTCCCCCCGAGGGTGTCACAACGGTAGGCGGCGTCCTCCTGGATGGTGTTACCTATGATGCAACTGCCTTTGAGTTGGATGACGGTACAGTTGTTTACCTGATCGGCTTCTCCGAGTATTCCGAGGAATTCTATTGATTCCGAATAACAATCAAAAAAGGAACCGCCTGCAGGCGGTTCTTTTTTGATAAACTGCGAACGGGAGAATTGAAAAAAGCCGAGGGTTCCCGGCTTTTTTGATGTGAATGTTTCAATGATTCGATGTTGAAAAGGTATCCGCAAAGGATGTGGCCAGCTGGTCGCAACGCTCATTGTAGGGGTGGCCCGCATGACCCTTGACCCAGACAAAGGTGACCCTGTGTTGCTCCAGAAGCTCCAATAACCGCTCCCACAGATCGGGATTGAGGGCAGGGGATTTATCTCCTTTACGCCACCCTCGGGCGCGCCAGCCGACCGCCCAACCATTGTTGACGGCGTCGGCCACATATTTGGAATCTGTGGTCAGAGTGACCTCGCAGGGTTCTTTCAAAGCCGAAAGCGCGGCGATCACACCGCTGAGCTCCATACGGTTGTTGGTGGTGTGGGGCTCTCCCCCCGAAAGCTCGCGCTCGTGTCCTCCGTAAACCAGGATCGCACCCCATCCCCCGGGGCCGGGATTGCCGCGGCAAGCGCCGTCGGTGTAAATATCCACATGCTTCATCGGTACATCGCATCCTTCCGCTTTCTTGCCCCGTTGCGGGACTTTTATATTATACACCATAACAAAAGAGGTGTCAAGAGAAATGCAAAATGCGTTTTTGCTGCATGTGTGCACCTTTTGCGTATGCTCCGTATTACACGCGATTCTTTGGCGCTGTCCTCTACGGGCTTGTGCGTTAATCCATTGTGAATCGCGGATACGGGAGGGGTGACCGAAGGTCGCGAACGACCAAAGGCCGTGGACGGCACCTCCTCTACGAAGGGAATGCGGCCAACATCCCATGGCGCATTGTGATGCGCCCGCGAGATATGTCTTGCGGCAATACAATACATTTCCGACTCCACATTTTCTTGCCTAATCTCTTCTTTGTGCAATTTAACAAAATGTAAATGATGGGGAACGGGGTGAGTTTTCGGTGCTCTGAACCCCATGCGCGATGCGCGCGCGGAGCACCCGTTGGGCAAAAACGAGAAAGTGTAAAATCTTTCTGATAAAATCTTGACCTTTTTTAATAATTATTATATAATTAACTTATGAAACGCTCGCTTTCCCCGGGAGGGGCGAATGGCCATCGTCTCCCCCAAGATATTTCACCGAAAAGGAGAAGTACCATGAAGAAATTGCTTGCATTGTTATTGGCGACTATGATGGTGGTCGTGCTTGTGCCTGCCACCGTGCTCTCAGCCATGACCTCCGAGACGACTTCGGGCACCGTTGGAGGCGGGGACGTATCCTCCGTTATCGGCGGCGGAACGTCCGGTGGGGGTGTGTATAGTCCCGACATCGGAGGAGGTTCGGAGTCCATCGAATTGCCCGACGGTGTTGAAGAGGGCACCAAGATCGAGGTGACCGGTCCCGTCAATACGGTGATCGTGGACGATCTTGCTCTTGCCGTATCCCTTGTTCCCGAGGGCGGCACCGTGACGCTGCTGGAGGACATCACGCTCAGCTCCCCCGTGACTCTGAGAGGATCCTGGACGCTGGATGGCAACGGCAAGACCTTGACTACCGAGGCAGGGAAGAATGCTTCTCCCTGGATGAACGTAGTGGGGAAGAGCACCGATATCACGATCGTGAATCTTTCGGTTGATGTCAAGCTTGGCGACATCGGCATCAGCGTAAGTGGAGACGGCACTGCCGACAGTGCGGCGGTGACTTTGATCGACTGCTGTGTTTACGGCGTTTCCCATGCCGTGGCTTGTGCCGGCGGCTTTGTCGATATTTACGGCGGCTACTACGAGTCCTCCGATCACGTTCTGGATATCCAAGGAGCGTCGGATACGACCGGTTCCACCGTTACCGTGTACGGCGGTGCCTTCTATTCCAACGACGGCGGCAGTGCTGTCGCAGTGGGTGCGAACGGTCATGCGGTGATCGTAGACGGTGAGTTTGCCGTGGCAGGTGATGCCAACACCGTACTGAATGCCGTGAATGGTGCCGGTTATGTTACGATCCTGGGCGGTATCTTCTATAACCCCGGCGATTCCACCTCTGTGTTGGGTTATGAGGATGTGACTGTTGGCTATTACCGCATCTGGGGCGGTCAGTTCTACTCCAACTACTATGTGGATGAGCCTGAGAGCGATAACGCCCCCATGATCGAGAACAAGACCATGTCGGGTACGTTTACCACCGCCGCAGGCCTGGCCCTGCACTACGGTATGAAGATCGACGCACCTTATCAAGTGGTGACCGATACATATACAAACCCGACCCGCCGTCCCGCTACCACCGCCATTGCGGATGTGGAGAAAATGGGCTTCTCCTACTGCCAGTCCGTGGTTTATGACCAAGATTACCTGGAGGCGAACGGTTATATTGCCGAGGGCGCAACCTGGCGTGTGACCAACGGGCAGGATCCCGAGCCTACCTATTACTATAGCTTTGAGCTGGAGCGTGCCCTCTATCATGTGGGCAACGGCGGCACATT
The DNA here is from genome assembly GCA_017451735.1 of Clostridia bacterium. Taxonomy (GTDB): domain Bacteria; phylum Bacillota; class Clostridia; order Oscillospirales; family CAG-272; genus Firm-07. The sequence continues at coordinate 29,951 of JAFTNU010000053.1, read as the reverse complement.
GACCCTGACCAAGAATACCACCGTGAGCATCGACTCGTCTCTGGCCTCCCGTTACAGACCCAACAGCTCGGTGATCACTCTCAACAGTTCCGCGGTGGATGGCTATTATACGATGACTGCCACCGTTTCCGGCCCCTTGATGTATGTGGCCGGCGGTTGCTTGCGTGTAGAGGATCTGGGTCTGGTCAATACCAAATCCTCCCTGCTTGTGCTGAGCGTTGCGGGCTCTGCGATCAACTTTGTCAGCGGTTACGGATACGCCAAGGCCGGTATGATGTATTCTAAGGTAGCAAACGGCACCATCATCATCGGTGAGGACGAGGGCTCGGATGTAGGCCCCACATTGGTTTCTTGGGGCGGTAACATCTTCCCCAATGATAACGATGCCTCTACCGACTGGAAACTGATCGTTTATGGCGGTCATATCACCCAAAATGCAGGTAACAACTGCATTTATCTGGGCAAGGGCAGCGGTACCGTTGATGTTTACGGCGGTAGCTTTACCCAGGTTGGCGGCTCCCGCATGTTCAATTTCTCGGATGGCACCTATGCGGTGACCTTCTACGGCGGCAACTTTGTCAATACCTTGGATGCCAGCGATGTGTTCTCGCTGGACGGCTCCACTTCGGTGGATCTGACCATCGAGGGCGGTAGCTTTACCAATCAGAGTACCGTACAGTCCGTGATGAATCTCGAGACCACCGGAACCCCCCGGATCACCATCAACGGCGGCGAGCTTTGTGCCGCAAATGACACAGATGGCCTCTTCTGCGTGACCCAATGTGCCGAAGGTACCAAAATCATCATCAACGATGGTAGCCTTACCTTCCAAGGAAGCAAGCCGATGTTCAACATCGGTACCGATGATGCCTGCGTGATGGATCTGACCATTACGGACGGTGAGTTTGTGGCCTCGGGCACCGGTGCTATGTTCGCCACCGGTAAGAATGAGAAGATCACCGTCACGGGTGGTAGCTTCAGTGCGGCCGGCGGTGTCTTTGCCTCCGGCGAGGGCTTAAACCTGACCGTGACCGGCGGTAGCTTTGAGGTCAAGGGCAACTTCTGCTCCGTGGGTGCCAAATCGACCATCACCATGGGTGTTGCCGGCACTCAGGAAACGGCCGACGGTGTGGATGCCGAGGTCTCTAACGGCCCTGTGGTCAATCTGCGCAGCTCCAACCAGATCTTCAATGTGAGCAGCGATGACGGCACGCTGAATGTTTACGGCGGCAAGTACCTTAACTGGGGTGCCAGTAACGTGATCTATGCCAACAAGGGCAACACTGCACTCAACATCTACGACGGTTATTTCTATCAGGATAACTCCTCCCGTCTGATCAAGTTTGACGGCGGCACACATCCCTTTACCATTCACGATGGCGTTTTCTATGTCAATATCGGCTCCGATATTATTAATTTCTCTTCCTCCGCTGCACAGGTGCTGACCATCAAGGGCGGTAGCTTCCTCAACGATAAGCAGTCTGTGATGGAGGTCAGCACAAGCGGTGATGTACAGATCACCATCGAGGGCGGTACCTTTATCGCAAACAACAGCACCGATCCCGTCCTATACCTGACCCAGGCAGGGGAGGGCGCCAAGATGACCATTACGGGCGGCACCTTTATCAAGCCTCTGGGCGTGACCAACTATGTGATCTACATGAGCGCAGGTCTGAAGGGTACCTATACCATCAATGGCGGCAGCTTTTACATGTATAATGAAAATGTAGACGCCTGCATCAGTGTTGCGGGCGGCACGTTGACCATCAATGCCGGTTACTTCTACTCCAAGGGCGTTTGCGTGGCACGTCCTTACGGCGGTACCTGTAGCAGTGCTCTCTCCGATATTACCCAGTTTACCATCACCAAGGAATCCGATGCGGTTCTTAACATCAACGGCGGTCTGTTTGTTCTGGATAAGAACGAGATCCGCAGTGCCAATGCTGCCAACACCATCGAGGATGCGGTCATCCGTGCGGGTGGTGGAAGCTCCTATGGTTGGCTCAACATTACGGGCGGTACCTTTATCAGCAACAGCCTGATCGGCGAGCGCATAATCAACAAGGTCAATCCTGCCTCTGTGGTCACCATCACGGGCGGTACCTTCCTGGCAGGGGAGAACCAGAAGTATTACTTCCAGAGCAACGGCGCCATGAAGGGGATTACCGATCCCGAGGAGATTCCTGTGAAGTCCACCGATCTGGTCGTGACTCTGGAGAATGCCACTTACCACGTCTACACCTATGGTGAGGAGCGCGAGATTACCGTAAAGGGCTATACCGAGAAGGCCGCTCTCCGGCTGGAGAAGGTTGAGCTCGAGACCGGAAAGGCCAATGAGACCAAGAATGTTTATGCCGGCGGTCTGAGCTTTACCACTACCATGAACCTCAATGAGCTTGAGAAATGGTTTGAAGGCAATATTTCTGGTGATATCGTATCTGAGGGTGCCCAGGAATTCGGTACGCTGATCGTTCCCGTGGATTATCTGGAGCGCTTGGGTGAGGGCGCAAGCTTTGACCATGCAACACTTGATGCGGCAGGCTTGAAGTATCTGGACGTTGTGGCCACAAAGTATGATGCGAATGACGGCGAGGATACGGTCTCTTATACCGCGGCGATCACCTCTATTCTGGAGGAAAATTGGGATCGCGCCTTTGTGGCAGTCGGTTACTTCAAGGCTACCTGTACCATTAAGGTAGACACCGACGGTGACAATGTGGGCGACACCGAGCAGACCGTTACGTACATCTACTACGCCGACTATGACGTCGAGGATGCCGTGTCTCTTCAGGAGGCCGCATATTACCTCCTGGCCGACGAGACCTTTGTGGCGGGGCTTAACGACGAGGTCGTAGAGGTGTTGAATGCATACGCCGAAGGGTTTGAGGAGCCCGAGACACCTGCTCCCGTTCCCACCCCCGGCGAGGACAACGACGACATCGGTGACGATCAGACCTGATCCAATCCCATTTCATAAAAATAGCGTAGCAGTGAATGTTCACTGCTACGCTATTTTTGTTGAATGGATGGTCAATGCTCTTTTAAAACGATCTCGATGGCGGCCACGGCGGCAGGAGGCAGGAGAACGGTGCCGCCCTCTACAGTCGCCTCCCGTACCGCAAAGCAGTCGGTGTTGACGGGGGTGATCTCGGTCTCGGGCTTGGCGGCGATGTAATACATCCGCGCCGATTCGATCTGCCCACCCTCAAGCTCCAGCAGCAATTGCTGTGCCTCCTTCATATCGGTGTTGGCAGCATGAAGATAGACGGTATTGCCGGTTCTGGAGGCGACCGCGTCCAGAGCGCCCTTATAGGTGATATCCAAAGCATTTTTGCCTTGATGGCGGCCAAACAGACTCATGACCGCGCCCACGGGCTGGAGATAGGGTACGCCGGCACGGATAGGGCCGGGCACCATCAAGGCGTTGACCTGCCATACATTGCCGAAGAAATCTGCCATGGTGGCGATCTCCAGAATGTCGCTGTGACGCATGATGGTATTGAGGCATCTGGCGTAGGCAACGCCGGCGCCCCAGGAGGAAAGTACCTCGTTGCGATTTCTGCCGGGGAGCGAAAAATGTCCCTCGGTCATGGCAAGCCGCTTACTGCCGCAATCAGCGCGCATCATCTGAATGTGGTTCTCCAGGGATTTGTGGGCATGCATCAGATGGATCCAGGTGCATTCGTAATTATCCCTATATTTGGTGCCGGTCAGAGGAGAGTTTTCCAGACCCGATCCGAAATGGTGATGGAATGCCAGCATATCAATGCCGTCGGCGTCGCTCATGGTCTTGCACCAGTTGGCCTTGTCGTGCGCCCCCTTGATGTCGCCCCAACCAACCAAACGAATGTTGGGATCCACCTTTTTCATAGCGTCGGCAAAGCGCAGGCTGGTCTCACGGCATTGCTCGGCGGTGAAGCCGTAATGCCGCTCGGTATTGCGGTAGCCTATTGTTCTGTAGGAGGTTTCGTTGCCGATCTGCCAATATTTTACAGCGAAGGGCTTTTCCGCACCGTTGGCAATGCGCAGAGCGTTATCGGGATTGTTACAGTAATCCACCCATTCGGCGGCCTCTGCGGCGGTTCCCATGCGGACGGTATCATTCTTCGGCCTCTGCCAGAAATCCAGCCCCTCGGACTCCATATTTGCCACAAGGAAGGGCTCGGCGTTGACCTGTCTGCAAAAATCAATGAATTCGTGGGTGCCCACCCGATTGTGATAGATACCGCTCCAGGCGTGATTGATCATGGGCACACGCCGCTCCATGGGGCCGATGGCCTCCTTCCAATGGTAATAGGAGGCAAAGCAGCCTCCAAAGCGGACCATGGTGGGGGAGAGCTCTCGCACCTTGTCGATCACCTCCGGGAACCACTGATTTTCTACAAAATCCCAGGCGGTATCCACCGAAGGGTCGGCAACCCCCAAGGGCTCCATGAACTGCATATAGAGATACGGCGAGATCGTGTGCTTTTCTGTTGTGTTGATCTTTACGGTTGTCATATAAGATCCTCCTTTTCCGATTGCTTCTATTCTAATGCTTCATCCATCGGAAAATCAATGAATCAGACAGACAATTTTTGATTTTTATGTCTTGATTTTATAGTTTTTGGTTGATTTTTTTTGCGTTTTGTGCTACACTGGCCATATGGAATATCAAAAAAATAAACCAACGCTGACCGTGGATGTCTGCGGCCTGCGTTTAAAGGTCATTCGAGTGGGAAAATCGCCTCGTCTTGGGGGCGGCCGTGCTCCGGTTGGCGACAGTCAGGCGGTGCGGCGCATTCATTCCCACTTTACCTATGAGGCATTTTTTATCACTGCGGGCAAGCTGGAGCTGGTGACCGAGGGGGAGCGGCGGACCTATGAGAGGAGGGTCGTAATCATTCCGCCCCGTGTGGGTCATTACACGCTTCCGCCACCCGACGGCAGCTTTTGCTTGCTGTTTTCTTTTGACATGGGCAAAAAGCACGCGAGCACTGCGGCGCACATTCAAAAGCGTTTGCAGGAGGGGATTTGCGAGCTGCCCCTGTCAGGCGATGTGGACTATTATATTCGTGCCATTGCCCGCAAAAGCGAGGAAAATACTCCCGCCGCGGAAAGAGATGCGGAGCTGCTCTCCGCCCTTGTCTTTCATGAGCTGATGCGCCTGCTTTCTCCCGAGGAGGAGGTGCAGACTCTGAAAAAGACCGATGCCCGACACGGTGCCATCGAGACCTATATCAACGCCAATTTTCATCACCGCATCACGCTTTCCGATGTGGCAAAGCAGGTCTATCTCAGCACCCGTCAGGTCTCGCGGATTCTGCAACAGGAATACGGCTGTACACTTTCTCAGCTGGTGATTCAGAAAAAGCTGGCCTCGGCCCAGATGCTGATCCGCAGCACCGACATGAAGATCGGTGATATTGCGTCACAGGTGAATCTGGGATCGGAAAATTATTTCTATTCCTTGTTCAAAAAAGCCTATGGCATGACACCCCTCAAATACCGTCAGCAATGCCGAAGAAACCCGTAAAAATCTCGGTTTCTCTCTTGCAAATTGCTTTTGTATGTGCTATACTGTCCTCAAGAGCTCGATCTCTGCTTGTGGGAAAGAAAGGATGAACTGCCATGAAAAAATTGAGATTGATGAGCACCAATCAGTGGGCCTGCGACAAGAATCAGCCCTGGTGGGAGGAGCATGGCTTGGACTGCTCCTATTCTGCCCGTATGTCCGGCTTTTTGAAGTATTATCTGGAGACCAAGCCCGACATTCTGGGCCTCCAGGAGGTCACCGCCAAAATGGCGGATAAGCTGATGCGTCTGTTTTCCGAGGAGGGGCTCCCTTATGCTCTCTTGTGGGGAAGGGATACTCCCATCATCTACCGTACCGATCTTTTTGAACTGGTGGATTCGACCTTTCTTGTCTATCCCGAGGAATTCCCGGGGCATGAGGGTAGCTTTAACAATAGCATGACCAAATCCTACAACCTGGGTGTGTTCCGCATCAAGGAGAGTGGAAAGCTCTTGATTCTGATGACCACACATCTGTGGTGGATGCGGGGCACCGGTGACCCCAATGCCCGCAATGCCCGCAATTTCCGCCCGTTTTCCGACGAGGCCAGAGCCTATCAGATCGGTCTTGCCATCGATTGCCTGGACAAATATCAGGCAAAATACAATTGTCCTGCGGTCATCATGGGTGATATGAATGACGCACGGACAAAGCCCTGTGTTCAGACTGCGCTGGCCCGCGGGTTCACTCATGCCTATGATGTGGCGGTCGAGCACCGCGATGAGGGGAACGGCCATCATCCTTGCGGAGTTGCCGGATATCAGCCCTACTGCCCCCGCGCCGCCGCCGATGCCATTGATCACATCCTGGTGCGTGGCTTTGAACAGGATGCGGTGCGCGCCTACGATCGCTATGCCCCCGATTACTACATGCCCTTGTCCGACCACATTCCCGTGTGGATCGATGTGGAGATCTGAGGAAGTTTGAACTAAAAAAGCAAAACGGTATCATTTTTTGATACCGTTTTGCTTTTTTGGGGTTGCTTTCATGGCTCGATGGTCTCGATCTCGGCAAGCCACAGGGCACAGGATGCATCGGAGGGCATCTGCCAATCGCCGCGGGGCGAAAGGCCGACAGAGCCCACCTTCACACCGTCGGGAACGCAGTTGCGCTTGAACTGCTGGTTGAAGAATCGGCGCCAGAAGACGGTCAGCCATTTCTTGATGGTGGCACCGTCAAAAATGCCGTCAAAGGCTTTTTGGGCCAGGGCAAAGATCTTGGAGGGGGTATACTGATAGCGCACGGCCCAGTAGAGGAAGAAGTCGTGCAGGGCGTAAGGACCCACGATATCCTCGGTTTTCTGGGCGATCTTGCCCACCGCATCGGGGGGCAAAAGCTCGGGACTAATGGGGGTATCCACCACCCGCAGCAGCACCTCACTTGCCTCGGGCAGCAGGTCGCTTTCGGCAATGCTTGTCACGATCCAGCGAACCAGAGTCTTGGGGACATCGGCGTTGACGCCGTACATGCTCATATGGTCGCCGTTGTAGGTGCACCAGCCAAGGGCCATTTCCGAGAGGTCGCCCGTGCCAAGCACGATGCCCCCCACCTGATTGGCAATGTCCATCAGTACCTGGGTGCGCTCGCGCGCCTGTGCATTTTCATAGGTTACGGAATAATCCGTCGGGTCGTGACCGATGTCCTTGAAGTGTTGAAGCACAGCCTCCTTGATCGAGACCGTGCGGGAGGTCACGCCAAGATTCTGCATGAGCGTTAACGCATTGGCAAGGGTCTCGTCAGAGGTGCCGAAGCAGGGCATGGTCACCGCAGTGATGTTGGTGCGGGGGAGCTTCAGCTTTTCCATGGCGCGGATGGCCACCAAAAGAGCGAGGGTGGAATCCAGACCGCCCGATATACCCAGGGTCAGCTTGCCCCCTGTGATCGAAAGACGGCGGGAAAGGGCCGCGGCTTGCATCTCGAAAATTTCCATGCAACGCTCGGTGCGGGCCTTCTTTTCATCGGGAATGAAGGGCAGGCGTCTGATCTTGAGGAGCGCACCGTCGGAAGCGGGAAGCGACACAGGGAGGCAGAGCGCCTCGGTGCGGTCGCATGCAGGAGCCTTGCGACGGTCGTAGCGAATGGTTCCCAGATCCAGGTCGGAGATCATCATGTAGTCACTGTCGGTGTAATTCTTATTTTCGGCGATCAGCTTGCCGTTCATGGCGATCATGCCGTGGCCGGAATAGATCAGATCCGAGGCGGATTCCTGCTCACCTGCGTTGACCGAGAGGCAGGCGGCCATGTCTCTGGCAGACTGCTCCAGTACGGCGCGCCTGCGGCGCTCTCCGGCCCCCACCATGGCATTTCCGGCGGCGGGATTCAGAATGACCTCGGCATCCGTCTGCTTGTCCGACAGATCCCGACCGATGGCAATGGACAGTGTGGTACCGTCAGCGGTTTCAAAATTCAAGGTGCCGTAAAGGGGAATCCCATCGGCAGTGTAGACACCGCCCTCCGCGATATCCGCACCGGAGGCAAAATAGCGTTGCTCGGCAACGGTGAGATGGCATTTCGCAACAATGGCTTGAATGTCTCCGTCACCAATCAGGCAGGCACAGTTGTAAACGCGCCCGCTTGCCTTGATCGGTGCACCTACCAGGGTGAGCATGTCCTTAGGGGAGGCTTCTGCCAACCGGTGCAGAGCAATGAGCGTCTGCTCCAGCAACAGATCGGAGAAAAACAGATCGCCGCAGGTAGCACCCGTCAGCGACAGCTCGGGGGTGACCAGCAAGGCGGCCCCTGCTTCATGAGCCTCCTTCATGCGCTCCAGTATGGCATTTTTATTATAGGAAATATCCGCTACCTTCAGGGCGGGCACGGCTACTGCCGCGCGCAGAATATCTTTCATTTTCATACCTCCGCAGGATGTAAAGCTTACTTTTTTATTATAGCACCTTTCTTGGTAAAAAGCAATGACGGAATATAAAAAAGAACCGAATGCCAAATTTTAAAATAACTCGGCGAAAAAGCGGGAAAGAATAAGCTTAAATTCAGAAAAACCTAGAATCAAAATTGGAAAAACGAAATCAAAAATAAGAAAAGCGGTATTGACCGCTTTTCTTATTTTTCACTATAACTCCGTGCGTCCCTGTCTGCCATGGTGGGCACCGCATCGCCTACGACCACGGTACCCGAGCGACCGTCAATGGCTAAGGGCGCTTTTTCAAGTGAGCAGATGACCGCACGTCGCCCGGGTGCACTTCTGGCAAAGGCCATTGCCGCCTGCACCTTGGGGAGCATACTGCCGGGGGCAAAATGCCCCTCGCGGCAATATTGCTCCGCCTCGGTGACAGTCATAGCGGAAAGCTCCTTTTGCTCAGGCGTGCCGAAGTGCAGAGCCACTCGCTCTACTGCCGTCAGAATAAAGAGGTGATCGGCCCCTACTTCCTCCGCCAGCTTTTCTGCGGCAAGATCCTTGTCGATCACCGCCTCCACCCCGATATAGTCGCCTTCGCTTCGACGTACCACGGGGATACCACCGCCCCCGCAGGCGATGACCACAAATTCGTTATCCAGCAAATTTTTGATCGATCGGATCTCCACGATGTGCTTGGGCTTCGGACTGGCCACCATACGGCGATAGCCGCGCCCGGCGTCGGCGGCAAATACCGCGTCGGGCTCCTTCTCACGCAGAAGCTCCACCTCATCCGCAGTGTAGAAGGCGCCGATCGGCTTGGTAGGTTCCCGAAAGGCCCTGTCGGCGGGGTCTACCTCCACTTGTGTGACCAGTGTGGCCACCTCCCAGGGCATGCCCCGACGGCGCAGCTCCCGTAAGATCCCCGTCTGTAAATGGTAGCCGATATAGCCTTCGCTCATGGCGGTGCATTCGGCAAGGGGCATGGAGGGCACATGGGGATCGGCCGTCGCACCTGCACCGAAGGCCAAGCGGATCATTCCCACCTGGGGGCCGTTGCCGTGGGTCACGATGATCTCATAACCCTTCTCGATCAGTCCTACCAAAGCGCCCGACACTTCATCGATGCGTGCCTTCTGCTCTTCGGGAGTCTTGCCCAAAGCGTTCCCTCCAAGGGCAATGACGATGCGGGGCTCCATCAGTTCGCCTCACAGGGGATTTGCTGAGTGATACAGTGGATATTGCCGCCTCCCAGCAAGATCTCGCGGGCGTAGATCCCCACCACCTGCCGGTCGGGAAAGACCTTTTCCAGCGTTTCCCGTGCACGCTCGTCATTTTTGTCACCAAACAGCGGGAAGATCACGCCGCCGTTGACCAGATAGAAGTTGGCGTAGGAGGCGGCCAGGCGGTCGCCCTCGTTGCGGGGGAGCGTGCCCTCGATGGCGTCCACGCCGCCGCTTTCCTCCTCGGTGATGAGCACGGGGGAGGGGAGCACCAGCTTGTGCACCTTGATCTGTCTGCCCTTGGCATCGGTCTCGTTCTCCAAAATTTTCAGATTCTCGGCGCTGATCTCATATTGGGGGTCGCTTTCATCTTCGCACCAGGCAAGCAGCGCCTCCCCGGGGCGGGCAAAGGTAAAGATATTGTCTACATGACCGTTGGTCTCATCCAGATAGATGCCGCGCTTGAGCCAGATGACTTTTTCCACATTCAGATAATCGCAGAGCAATTGCTCGATCTGCTCCTTGGAAAAATGAGGATTGCGCCCTTCGCTGAGCAGACATTCCTCGGTGACCACCGCGGTGCCGTCACCGTCGGTGTGGATTGAGCCACCCTCCAGCACAAAGCCGCCGGTGCGATAGCTGTCGGCGCCCTCCAGCTCGCAGATCTTCTGCGCTACGGCGTCATCCTTGTCCCAGGGAAAGTAGAGACCGTCCACAAGACCGCCCCAGGCGTTGAAGCGCCAGTCGATACCGCGAATTTCATGACCGTTTGTCACAAAAGTGGGTCCACAGTCCCGCACCCAGGCATCGTTATTGGACATTTCCACCACCCGCACCTCGGGGGGTAACATCTGCCGTGCGTTGGCAAATTGGTTGCCGCTGACGCAGACCGTGATCGGCTCAAATGCCGCGATGGCGGTCGCCACCTCGGCAAAGACCCGCTGGGCGGGCTTGGCGCCCAAACGCCAGTTGTCGGGACGCTCGGGCCAGATCATATAGGTGCCCCGATGGGGCTCAAATTCCCCGGGCATCCGAAAACCGTCGATGCGGGGCGTTCCTTGCAATCTTTTCATACCGTTACCTCTTTTTATTCGCTTTCAGTGATGCGCCTTGGTCTGTTTTGCCGTCCCTTTTTGCCAGCGGCACCCGTCGCAATGATCTCACCGATGGCCACGGCAATCAGTGTGCCGATGAGCAGAGGCATTTTCTCGGGGATTTCGGCCCCGTTCATGGGGATAATGCTGAAGACGATGGCCAAGATCAGCAGGATCATGGGCACGTAGGTCATCAGCGTAAGGCGAATTTTACCGCCGCCCACGCGGAAGGGACGCTCGATATCGGGCTCTGTGCGCCGCAGCTTCAGAAATGCGGGGAACAGCATCACGTAGGAGAGCAAAAGTGTGATCATATTCAGTGCAAAGAAGCTCCAGAACACGTCCTCGCTTGGGATGAAGGGCGCGATCAGCACGATCGCCGAGGCGATGATGCCGTTGGTCAGGTTGGCACCCACGGGCATGCCGCGGGAATCCCGCTTGCCAAGAAAGGAGGGGAGCGCGTTGCGCTCGGCGGCGTAGCACGCCACATTGTTAACACCCAGCGACCAGGAAAGCAGGTTTGCCACCAAGGTATAAAGGAAAATTAACCCCACAACGGTAAGGAAAATACCGCCGTTTCCGCCAAGCAACAGATGGAAGCTGTCCAAAATACCGCCCGACGCCGAAAGCTCGTCGGCAGGAACTGCCACGCCGATGCCGAAGGCAGAAAGCAGATAGAAGAAGGCAATGATCACACCGCCCAGAACGATGGCGCGGGGGATCTCGCGGCGGGGATTCTGCATCTCGGAGGCAAAGGTGGTTACCACCTCAAAGCCGAGAAAATTAAACATGATGACCGACACGTAAGAGAGTCCGCCCGAGGTAAAGGAGGGCAGGAAGGAGGCGGGGGTGAATGCGTTTGCCGAGCCTCTTGTGATCGCCACGTAGATACCAAGCCCGCCGATGGTCAGCATCAGAAAGGCCTTGAGAATGGCGGCGATATTCAGAATCCACTTGCTTTCACTGATCTTATAGTTGCTCATGAGTACCACGATCCAGATAAAGGCCAGCTGCAACAAAAGAGAGAGCCAAACGGACATTCCTCTACCCGTCAGGGTACTGATGATGTCGGTAAAGAGTACGGCAAGGGATCCCATCCACAGGGAAAAGTTGATATAATAGTACCACGCCACACGGCTGCCCCAGCGCTTGCCGAAGGCGCGCTCCACCCAGTCGTATATGCCGCCCTCACCCTCATACGTGGTGCCCAGCTCGGCGGAGATGAGCCCGTAGGGGAGAAAGAAGCCGATGAGCAGAAAGATCCACCAGAAGAACTGAGCGTTGCCGATGGCGGCGGCGGGGGCCGAGGATTCGACCACCAGCACGATGCAGACCGCCGCCAGTACCGCGTCAAACAGGCGGAATTTTTTTGCCTTTTGGTTCATAAAAAACGCCCCCGTTTATAAAATTTCAAACAAATCGGCTAAAAGCGCCGCTTTTGCCGCCCCGTGACGGATCTCCTCGGAAATACGGTCACGTAACAGATAGACAAGGATGCCGCGCATGGCGGAAAGACGGTTTTCTGCCTGATCGAAAGCAATGGAGGCAGGGCCGTCCAAAACCTCGTCCAGGACCTCCTCACCGCGGGTGGCGGGCAGACAGTGCAGAAACTTGACATGGGGGGCGGCCTTCGACATCATGTCGTTATCCACCTGATATTTCGGCATAAAGATGGCATGACGCTCTTCCTTGGAAAGCTCTGCGTTGTAAAGACCGTACCACACATCAGTGTATACAAAATCGGCGTCGGCCAATGCCTCATCCTCATTGTCGGTAACGGTGATGCTACCGCCCGAAATGCGGCAGTTTTCCTGGCCGATGCGTTGCATCTCGGCAGAGAGCTGATGCCCCTCGGGGCCGAAATGAACGAACTGCATCCCCAGCTTTGTGGTCATCATCATGGTCGAGGCGCAGACCTGGGTGGCGTCACCCACGAAAACGATCTTGCAGTCCTCGATATATTTCCCGTCGGGCAGATGCTCAAACATGGTGATGGCATCGCCCAGCTCCTGTGTGGGGTGATTATAGTCGGACATGCCGTTGATCACGGGGATGGCGGCGGTACGGGCAAGATTTGCCACGGTGGCGTGCGCGTCCACGCGGGCCATGACGATGTCTACCAGGCGGGAGAGAACGCGGGCGGTATCCTCCATGGTCTCGTGTCCGCCCAATTGTATCTGTCCCGGGGCCAAATACTGGGCATGGCCGCCCAGCTGCTCCATGGCAGTCTCAAAGGAAACACGGGTGCGGGTAGAGCTTTGCTCGAAGATCATGCCTAAGGTGCGGTTTTTGAGCAAGGGGGGATAGTACCCCTGCTTGACGCATTTTTTGAGTGTCAGGGACAGCTCGATGATGTCAAGCAGCTCTTCTTTGGTATAGTCCTCGGTGGTAATGAGATCTTTTACTTTCATAATTAACTCCTTTGGGTCCACTCAGCGGCGAACCAGATATTTGCGCATATCAATGGCGCAGGCAATGAGGATGATGAGGCCCTTGATGATATATTGCATGTTGGCGTCGATACCAAGAAAGGTGAGGCCCACAAAGATCAGACGCAACAGCACTACGCCTAAGATCACGCCGCCGATCTTGCCGGTACCGCCCACAAAAGAGACGCCCCCGATGACGCAGGCGGCAATGGCGTCCAGCTCATAGTTAAGACCCGTAGCCGCCGAGTTGGAACCGATGCGTGCCGCCTCGATAAAGCCTGTAACACCGTAAAGCAGACCTGCCAGCATAAAGACCAGAATGATCACGCGCTTGACGTTGACGCCCGATACGTTGGCGGCATCGGGATTGGAGCCCACGGCAAACATGTTTTTTCCGAAGGTGGTCTTGTTCCACACCACCCACATGATAGCCGTAATGACCAGCACATACCAAACATAGTTGGGGATCGGCGTGCCGCCAAGGGAAATGGCACTGCCCTTAATGAAGTTGGTGTAGGTGGGATCAAGCCCCGAAAGCGATTGCCCGTTGTTGTTGCCGATCATGAGAAACAGAAGCAGAGCACCGTAAGCAATGAGCTGAGTGGAAAGCGTTACAATAAAGGGATGCAAATGAAAGGTCGCGGTGCAAAAGCCGTTGATGGCGCCCACTAGCGCACCAATGGCAATGGCGATGAGAAAGACCACAAAAATGGGCAACGTATCAAGATTTGGAAACATTTTTCCCGCATAGTTGCTGCTTTGCAACAGTGCCGCCGAGACACAGGCCACAAGTCCCACGATACGTCCTGCCGAAAGGTCGGTGCCGGTGAGAATAATGGCACCCGCTATCCCTAAGGCAATGGGCAGGTTGGCGGCGGAGAGCGAAATGATATTGATGATGGAGGGCCAGGAGAGAAAGCGGGGATTGAGACACTGGATGAGAATGATGGTGGCGATAAGAAAGATATAAAGGGAATTGTTAATGAGCAATTCGCTGAGATAGGCCTTTCGTTCCCGTCCCTCCATGGCCTTGAACTTTTCTATGACTTTGATTTTCATTTGGAAAGACTCCTTTGTATCGAAAAACTGCCCACGTCCCTACACGTTTTTGGCGGCAAGGGTCATGATCTCCTCCTGGGTGGTATCGGCGGCATTGACCACGCCGGTGATCTCGCCCCCGGACATGACGTAAATGCGGTGACACACACCCAGGAGCTCGGGTAACTCGCCCGAAACCATCAGAATCGACTTGCCGTCGGCCGCCAGTTCTTCCATGAGTTGGTAGATTTCGTATTTGGCACCCACATCGATGCCGCGGGTGGGCTCGTCCAAAAGCAGGATGGAGGGAGTGGTGAGCAACCAGCGGGAAAGAATCACCTTTTGCTGATTTCCCCCCGAAAGAGTGCGGATCTGGGTATCCCGCGAGGCGGTCTTGACTGCCAGTCGCCCGATCATCTTGTCGGTATCCATACGGCGGGCACGATCGGAGAGGAGCAGTCTCCACCTGCGATATTTGCGCAGTGCCGTGATGGTGGTATTCTCGGTGATGTTGAGAATGCCGAAGATGCCGGTGGCACGCCGCTCCTCGGTGAGAAAGGCAAAGCCGTTCCGAATGGCCTCACGGGGTGTGCGGTTATAGATCCGCTTACCGCCAAGATACAGTTCTCCCGATTCCCGGGCCGAAATACCGAAAATATTTTCCAGCAGCTCGCTTCGTCCCGCCCCCGCAAGTCCTGCAAGCCCCACGATCTCGCCCTTGCGCACCTCGATGGAGACATCCTTGACCTTGGCATAGCGGGAGGTGAGTCCTCGGGTTTCGAATATCGTTTCCCCGGGGGTGGAGATCTTGGGCGGGAAACGGTTGGAAAGCTCCCGCCCCACCATCAGTCGGATGATCTTTTCCATGGTCATGTTGGCGGCGGGCTCGGTGATAACGTGAGTGCCGTCACGCATGACGGTGATCTCATCGGAGATCTGCAGGATCTCCTCCATTTTGTGGGAGATATAAATGATGCCGCACCCACGTTCCCGCAGGGTACGGATGATGCGAAAGAGGTGCCCCACCTCCTCCTCCGTGAGAGACGAGGTGGGCTCGTCCAGTACGATGATGCGGGCGTTGTAAGAGACCGCTTTGGCGATCTCGGCCATCTGCCGCTGGGCCACCGACATGGTGCCCATGATGCGCTTTGGATCGATGGATAGTCCGAGATCCTTAAATACGTCTCTGGTTTTTTGCTCCATTTGCCGTTCGGAGGTAAAGCCAAAGCGGGTGGGATAACGGCCCAGCCAGATGTTATCCATCACACTGCGCTTGAGGGCTTGGTTCAGCTCCTGGTGCACCATGGCCACCCCCTTATCCAGAGCGTGTCGGGGGTTTTTGAATTCTACCGGCTCCCCTTCGAATAAGATCTCACCCGCATCCTTCTCATAAATGCCGAACAAGCATTTCATCAAGGTGGATTTTCCCGCACCGTTCTCGCCCATCAGGGCGTGAACGGTGCCTGCGCGGACGGTCAGATCCACCCGATCCAGTGCCCGTACACCGGGGAACTCCTTGACGATGCCGCGCATCTGGAGCAGGGGACGCTTTTCGTGCTCGTTAACCAAAATATTTTGCATAGGGGATACGGATCTTTCTGACATTTTCGTCCACTGCCATGTCGCCCGTGCCGTCCATCAGGGTTTTGGTATCATCCAAAGCGTTGGCGGTCAGAAGGGAAAGTGCCTGTGCCATACCGGTGGCATCCTGCTGCACCGTACCCACCATCTTGCCGTCCTTGATCAGCGTTTTGGCCGCCTCGGTGGCATCTACACCGAAAACGGGGATGGTCGTGGAGGTACCCCCCTTGTTGTAGCCTGCCGCATTCAGAGCCGAAACAGCTCCCTCGGCCATGCTGTCGTTGTTGCAGATGACCAGCTCGACCATATTACCGTTGGTCGTGTTGTGAGAGGCGAGAACGGTATTCATATAATCATTGGCGGCGGCGGAGGACCACTGTCCGTTCTGGTCGACCAGATAGCCGTTGCTGTTGGAGGTGTCATAGAAGCGCAGAGGCTTTTTTCCTGCCGCCATCAGAAGCTCGTTTGCCTTTTCCACGCTGTACTTGGTGCGGTAGATTGCCTCATTGTTGCCCTCTTCGCCTTTGAAAAGAATATAAGAGATCACACCGTCGTTGTTCAGGTCGATATCGCTGTAGTGCTCCAACAGATATTCACCGACCATTTCGCCCTGCAGCAGCCCTGCCTCCTCGGCGCGGGTGCCCACAAAGGCGCAGTTATCATAGCTTGAGATCACACTGTCACTGACCTCGCGGTTAAAAAAGATCAGAGAGATCCCCGCATCCCGTGCCAGCCCTACGATCTCGTTGGCCGCATCATCCGAGCCGGTGTTGACGATATTCACCAGAAGAGCACGGGCGCCCTTTGTGATGGCGGTGCGGATCTGCTCGGTCTGGGTGGTCTGGTTGCCGTTTCCGTCATAGTCTTGATAGGAAAGACCTGCGGCGGTCAGCTGACTGTCAAGGGTACTGCGTACCGAGGAAACATAGGTGTCACTGAAGGTGTAATAAAATACGTGCACGTCCGCGTTGCCTCGACCGCCGCAGGCGGTGAGACTGCCCGAAACGAGCAGAAGTGCCAATAAGATGGCAAACAAACGTCTTTTCATATCGTTCTCCTGCCTTTTATATTGAAAGCCGATATGGCTTTTTATGATGAACGCCGCATTTGCCGCGTTTCTTTGGTGTTATTATGTCACGTTGTATGCGGCTTTATGAAACCGATTTTCAAAAATGAAAGAGAAAAAAGAAAATCCGCGCAGATCGTGTGATCTGCACGGATTTTGGATACCGTTATCGGTTATTTTATTTTTTGTGCCAAGCGGATGGCACAATTCCCATATATTTTTTGAAAGCCGAAATATAAGCGGACATACTGCCAAATCCCACATCAAAGGCGACCTGTGTGACGGGGAAACCCTTTTCCAGCAGGGAAAGACTTTTCCGGACCCGATAGCGGGCAAGATATCCCGCCACGGATGTATTGTAATAGCGACGAAACAATCGGGAAATATACTCACGGCTGTAAAAGAGGCGGGCCGCCAGGTCGGTGACCGATCTGATGGAGGCATAATGCTCGTCGATATAGGATTTGAGCTCCAGCATACGGGCGGGCAGTGCCGCGGTTGTATCGGTCTCTGCGGTTGTATGGCATTCCTCCAGAAGGGAGAATAACTCCACCGTCAGTGCAAAGGGCAGCAGACCGTTTGCGGTGGCTGATGAAAGCGTGCCCTCCAGACGGGCCAGAAGCGAAATGAGCTCGGGCTGTCTCTGTTCGGGGATCTCAAAGGCGGTGGTGGCAGATCGCTTCAAAAAATCCCACAACGGGTATGTTTTCTCTCCATAGCGAAAGGCATCCTCACGGAAATAAAATACGTGCCGCTCATAATGGGAGGGGGTGTTCAGACGGGTGTTGTGAAGCTCCCCCGGCGGGAAATGGACGGCGGCCATAGGGTGGGGAGAGAGGAGAGACTGCCCGCAGACATAGTCCACATCCCCCCTCAGATAAAGAACCAATTCATAGTATTCATGAAAATGCAGGGTCTCGTCAAAGGTTGCCTTGGTGTAGTCGTTCCTGCGGTGGGAATAGAGCAGGTGAGGGCCGATGCGGTGATCCACCCAACCGGCCCTGCTTTGATAGGCGGAGGCGCTTTGTATGGGATCAATATAGATATTGCCTGCAATGTGGTTGCGAATATATTGCTCCATATGGCACCTCCCTTTCGATCATCATTATACCGCCGCGATTGCAGCTTGTCAATGCGGAAATGGCTCCGCACCTGTCGTCTTACCGCACCTCAAAGGCGAAAATATGTGCTTCGGCACTGCCGTAGGTATTCCACAGGGATTCGGAAAAATAGGTGCTGTGAGGGATCAGCCGCACAGCGGTGGTTTCGGCATGGATCTCGGCACGGATCAGACGCTGACGGTTGTCGTCGGTGTGATAGACCCGCCGCCATGTGCCGTCGTCCTCCAGGACCTCCACAGAGAAGGATTTGAGCATGCATTTGGGAAAGCCGAAGGTGGTAAAGTTGTAATCGCGGCGGCGGAAGAGCACGGCCGAGATGTTGAGCCCGTCGGGATTGCCCTCCACAAACTCCCGGTCCAGATCACTGTCTGTCACCAAACGGAAGGAACGTACTTGCTTTTTTTTGTCAAAACGGTAGGTGATGGGGCGGTTGCAGATGCCGAAATAGCCGTTGTCCCGCCCCCAGATCTTACGGTCGATGCCGTTCAACAGATTGGTGGCGTCTCCGTAATCGGCCTCGAGCATTGCCTCGGACGCGAGCGCTGACGGCTTACGGGTGAATCCCGGCAGGAAGCAGTCGTCCTCCATCAGAATATCCTGCAATTCGCCGATGCAGTTCTCACCCAGCTCGCGTGGGAGAAAGCCTTTTCGGACAGCCAACGCCGCCGCAGTACCGATGGCCTGACCCATAATGCCGCAGGTGGCCATGACCCGTACCGAGGCGAAGGCAAGATGAGACGTGCTGATGTTGCGTCCCGCAAAGAGCAGGTTGTCAATATTCTTGGAGTATAGCGCACGGAAGGGAATGGTATAGGGCTCGTTCAGTCTCACCTTTTGCAGGTGGGCCCCGTCCTTGCCGCTCATGCGGAAGCCGCCCGGCAGATGGTTGTCGATCTGCCAACCGCCATAGGCCACCGCATCGGGAAAGCGCCTTGCACCGATCACATCGTCCTGCGTCAGGATGACATCCCCCACATAGCGGCGGCTTTCCCGTTTGCCGGGCAGAAATCCGATAAAATCCAATTCCCAGTTCTCGGCACCGTGGTCGCCCTGATTCTTGATGTGATCCCAAACGCCGAAGGCAATCTTCAGAAGCTCATCTCTGATCTCCTCGGTGTCATGGATCGAATCCTGCTCACCGCCCAGCTCGATCCAGTAGAAGTTGGTGTTGATCTTAGAAAGGCAATCATGCGGCTTGTTTTTCATGTCCTCGTCGGTGGCAAAGGTATAGGCAAAGGCGGGAGGCGTGAAGGGGACGGGATGATCGGTCTCGTGCGCCTGGATCATCAGGCTCATTCCCATGGTCTTGCGGTCGGTCACGTCTGCCGCCATGCTCTCGCCGAAGACCTCCTTCGATTCCCGACCGACCATATATTCCGCCCCCGTCAGATCGGCCAGAATGCTGTCGCCCGAGCAGTCGGCAAAGAGCTTGGCCTTGACGGTATGCCAGGTGTAGGTGGTCAACTGAAAGCCTGTGACCGATACGATACGGTCCTTGTTCATTTCGGCATCACAGCAGGTGCAGTTGAGGAAAAGGGAGATATTGGGCTCAAACCGTACTTTTTCGTAAAGGATGGAGTCCCAGACCGAAAAATTGCGGGTGGGATTGCGGTACATATTTTCCAGAAGGATCTCCTCCATAATACCGGTTTCCTGCAAGTGTCGCACACGGCTACCCGCACCCGATACCCACATGCGGATCTCGGAGGAGGAATTCCCCCCCAGCATGGGGCGATCCTGAATCAATGCCACCTTGGCACCGTGCCGCGCGGCGGCGATGGCCGCAAGCGTCCCCGCCAGTCCTCCGCCGATGACACAAAAATCGACCTCGTGCTCTTGCTTGCGGATGGTATTTCTTTCGTTCATTGTTTGCTCCTTTCGCCGCAGGATGCGGCTTTTGTGCTTGTATTCATTGTAACAGAGCAAAATAAAAAAAACTACCGCTTTTGTGACGGAAATGTTTGATTTGTGACCTTTTGCCTGACTACCGAAAGAGAGAACAAATCGGTTAGCCGAAATGTCCTCTCTTTTCTGTTAGTGAAGTCACGCAGTAAGCTTCACTTCGCCCGTTACATTCGCAAAGCGAACGGTGAGCAAACTTAGTTATGCGGGGTCATATACCGATGAAGGCGTTGTTTTGCTTCAGGACGTCTTGCAGCTGCTTGACATTGACCTCACGCACGGTGGTTTTATTTCGGATGGCCAATCCCATGGCGCTTCCTGCGGCTTCACCGATACAGCAGACCACGGGCATGATGCGATAGGAGGCCTGGGCACCGTGGTCGGAGGAGATGCATCTGCCCGCCACCAGCAAATTGTCGGCATTCTTGGGGATCAGACTGCGATAGGGAATGGTATAGTAGGTGCCGGGTGCGAAATAGTAGTGACTGGTGCCCGATCCTTCCGGGTTGTGGATGTCGATGTCATAGTTACAGGCAACCACGGCATCGTCAAATTTCACACAGCTTTTGCAATCGCTTTCGGTCAGGATGTAATCCCCCACAATCATGCGGCTTTCCCGCACGCCGATTTCGGCGGCGGTCATCATCAAAAAGCTGTTTTCCATACCGTCTGCGTGCTTTTTCATAAACTCATAGATCTCGTAGACTTGCTCCCGCGCGATAAGCTCGGCTTGGGTCACATCCTCGGGGGAGGTGGGATCCTTTCTGACCACACGGGTGGTGTTGAAATGCAGGACATTGGAAATGGGGGTTCTGAACACCAGAATATTTTCTCTGGGATTTTGCAGCTCCCCTGCCGCAAGGCTTTTGGCATGTGCCTCCTTGAGGCGGGGCTTGCTTTCATAAAATTTCTCCACATCCACATTACCCACGCGGAAGCAAAGGGTCATGGGCTGGCAGAGATGGTCGGGCTCCCGCCCCAGGACTGTGGGACAGCCTGCCAGATATGCCACCTGGGCATCCCCCGTGGCATCGATGAAGTAGTCGGCCTCCACGGTCATCTCACCGCTTCTGGTAGCGATCGATACGGCGGTGATCCTTCCTTCGTTTTTCAGCGTCTTGAAAATATAGGCATGGTAGAGCAGATCCACCTTTTCCTCCGTCACCATCCGATTGAGGATGTATTTCAGCTCCTCCTCCAGAAAGCGCTTGCCGTCTATGGCGTTGCGCTCCTTCAGCTTTTGGATGATCTCTCCGAAAATACCTGCCGCAAGGTCTACCCGTTGCCCGTCTATCTCTGTCCAATAGGTCATAAAGGGATTGACCAGGCAGTTGACGGCGGCACCGCCAAGACAGTTGGATTTTTCGATGATGATGACCCTTGCGCCCGCTCTGGCCGCGGCCAACGCCGCAGACACACCCGCAAAGCCGCCACCGATGACGGCAAGATCGTATTTTTTCATAGCTATGCTCCTTGATTGCTTTTTCTTTATTATAGCATCGGTTCGGGGATTTGTCTTATACAAAAGATAGCAAATACTTGCATAAAGGAAACATATATGCTATAATTTGTGAAAAAGATATCTTTAGGAGGTGCTGAATGCAGGATCTGCAGACATTTTTGGATCTGTTGACCAAGGGGAGACGGTTGCATATCAGTATTCTGGATCTCAGCGGTATTTTGCATACGCCCATGACCCGAATCTCCTTTGGAAATGTGATACATTCCAAGCATTTTTGCGATATGGCAAAGTCCACCGACAAAGGATACCGCCTTTGCCTGCATTGCAAGGCCTTGGCCAATGCCAGGGGTACTACCGGGAAAATGCCCTTTGCGGGGCATTGCCCCTGGGGGCTTTACGAGGCCGCCCGCCCCGTTTTGATCGGTGATACCGTTGCCGCCATCGTATATGTGGGAAACAGCGTTATCGACAGAGCCTACACCCTCTCGCGTATCAAAAAAAGCTGTCGACATACCGGGGTGGATGCCGATGCGCTTTGCCGCGAGATCGAGGAGTGCGAGTATTTGGATGACCCGCAGGAGGTGGAACGCCTGGCCGAGATCGTTTGCGATTATTTGAAAATGATCTGTGAGAAAACGCCGAGGACCGCCGATACGCACTGGTTGGTCTCATTGCTCAAGCGCCACGCCGAGGATGCGTATTGCACGGAGCTTTCCCTGCGGCAGCTTGCCCGCATCTATCATAAAAACGAAAAATATATGGGACGTTTGTTCAAAAAGGAGACCGGAGTCGGTTTTCGTGAATATTGCAACCGATTGCGCTTGGAAAAGGCCGCGGGTATGCTGAAAAGCACCGCCGACAAGGTTCTGGACATCGCCATGGAATGCGGATTTGACAATGTTTCGTATTTCAACAGGATCTTTCAGAAGCAATACGGCATGTCCCCGACTGCTTACCGCCTTCACAATGAGAAAAATGGGGGATGAGTCATTTAGATGCAGAAGGCGTGATCTCGGCATGACAGGCGTACAAGTGTACGTCGAGTGCCGAGAGCGCGTCTAAAAAACACACATTAAAATTGAAATTCGCAAGAATTTCTACCTTAAAAGCCGCTTCGCCATTATTTTTTTAATGACAAAGCGGCTTCGTTTTATTCATTTTTGATTTGTGTGTTTTTGTTCGGCGCTAAATGAATCAACCCCTTTAGGAATCCTCACCGACGCAGATGTATTCAACGGCAGGGAATTGCTTGCCCGCATCGTCTTCAAATCTGTGGTCGCTGATCACACAATCGACCAGTGAAAAGTCGCCCAATACCATTTTACCCCCCGAACGGTCCAGCTTTCCGGCATCTGCCAGATAGAATACCTTTTTGGAGTTACGCATCATGGTCCTGTGCATGGAAAAATAAATGTCCCCCGTATAGGCCATCTCGCCCCCGCGGCTGACGAAGGCCGTGGAGAAAAAGCATTTATCGGCCTTGTAGTGAGAGGCCGCCTCTACCGTTTCGTTTCCTGCCAGCATGTAGGGGGGCTCCATCACCCTGCCGCCCAACACGATCACATCGATCCCGTATTCGGCAAGAAAGGCAGAAAGGGCAGTATTATTGGTCAGTACCGTGATGTTCTTCTTTTCCAGAAGATACTCTCCCATATACTGCACGGTGGTACTGCCGTCCATAAAGAGGGTATCTCCATCCTCCACCAGCTCTGCGGCTCGCTTGGCGATCCGCTTTTTTTCGGGCTTGCATTGCTCATAGCGGAACATCACGGGTACGGTGGGTTGTGTATTCAATTCCACACCGCCGTAGGTGCGCTTGATCTCCTTCATCTGTTGCAGTACATTGAGATCACGATTGACGGTGGCGGTGCTGTAATGCAGCTCCTCTGTCAGATATTTTACGGTCACATATCCGTGGCATTTCAATATCGAGAGGATTTTTTCCATGCGTTCCTTTTGAAACATCCTGTGCTCCTTGCTTGAGAAATGTTGAGAAATTTGAAAAATCGGGAACCTTCTTGAAATATTGTTGAGAATTTACTATGATTGTATCAGTACCGAGGGACTTTGTCAAGAGAAAAGCCCCGGGTAAAATTCAAAAGGATCGGGATAGGTGAAGTATGGCATTGGTGACAAGTAAAACAATGTTGGAGGAGGCGCAAAGGGGCGGTTACGCCGTGGGCGCCTTTAATGTGGAAAATATGGAGATGGTCATGGCGGTGATCGATGCCGCTACCGAGCTGAACGCTCCCGTGATCCTGCAGACCACTCCTTCCACCGTCAAATATGCGGGATTGGAGCTTTATCTGGCCAATGTCCGCGCCGTTGCGGAGCGCGCCCCCATTCCCGTAGCGTTGCATCTGGACCATGGTAATTGCTTTGAGCTTGCCATGGCGGCATTGCGCACGGGGTACACCTCGGTGATGATCGACGGCTCCCGTGAAGCCTTTGAGGATAATATTACACTGACCCGTTCGGTGGTGCGGGCCGCAGCAGGTATGGGTATCCCCGTAGAGGGTGAGCTCGGTACGGTGGGTGGTAAGGAGGACGATATGGAGGCGGGGGACGGCTGTACGCTCCCCGAGGAAGCCGCCGCCTTCGCGGAACGAACAGGCGTTTCCTCTCTGGCCGTTGCCATCGGCACGGCGCACGGTGTCTATAAAAGCACCCCGAAGCTGGATGTGGAAAGACTGGCCGCCATCCGCAAGGTCGTTTCGGTACCGTTGGTATTGCACGGTGCCTCAGGGCTGAGCGACGAGAGCATTCGCGCATGTATCGCTCGGGGGATCTGTAAGGTCAATTTTGCCACCGAGCTCCGCATCGCCTATACCAAGGGCGTACGGGAGACCCTTGCCGCCGACGCGGAGGTTTTTGATCCTAAGTTTTATGGAAAAGCTGCACAGGCTTGCGTGCGTGAAGTGGTTAAGAGCCGCATCAAGGTCTGCGGATGTAGCGGAAAGGCGTGAACGGTATGGAAAAAAGAAGCATGAAGGCGGCAGTCCTGCACGCCAACGAGGATCTGAGATATGAGGATTATCCCATGCCTGCGCTGTTGCCCGGTACGGTGCGGGTGCACGTACGGGCGGTGGGCATTTGCGGCTCGGATATCCCGCGTGTTTTGAGTCACGGTGCGCATTTTTATCCCGTGGTTCTGGGGCATGAGTTTTCGGGTACGATCGATGCCGTGGGAGAAGGGGTTACGGGTCTTGCAATCGGGGATACCGTTTCGGCGGCACCCTTAGTGCCGTGCATGGAGTGCCGCGACTGCCGCACGGGTAATTACGCCCTTTGTCGTCACTACAGCTTTATCGGTTCCCGCCAGCAGGGGGCCTTTGCCGACTATGTGGTGATCCCTGCTGTGAGTGCAATCAAATACGACCCTTCGGTGTCCTTTGTGCAGGCGGCACTGTTTGAGCCCTCCACCGTGGCGGTGCACGGGCTGTTGAAGTCCGATTATCGGGGCGGGGAATGTGTTGCTATTCTCGGCGGCGGAACCGTGGGAATGTTCACCATGCAGTGGGCGAAAATTTTCGGGGCAGAACGGGTTGTGGTATTCGATATCGTACCCGAACGCCTGGAGCTGGCAAAGCGTCTGGGCGCCGATGGGGTCATTAACACCCGTGAGGAGGATGTCGCCGCCCGTGTGGCGGAGTTGACCGATGGTAGGGGCTTTGGGCGGGTTTTCGAAACCGCAGGCTCTCCCGTGACCTTGAAAATGGCCTTTGAGGTTGCCGCCAACAGTGCGATCGTCTGTTTTATCGGTACACCCACCAAAAATGTGGAATTCACGCCGCGCGAATGGGAGCAGATCAACCGTAAGGAGCTTTGCCTGAAGGGCTCCTGGATGAGCTATTCGGCACCCTTCCCGGGGAGGGAATGGGAGCTGACCGCCCATTATTTCGGTACGGGGCAGTTGAAATTTGACGACGCTCTGATCGACCGCGTGCTCCCTATGAGCCGTGCAGCCGAGGCGTTTGCCCTTTACAAAACGCCGGGTGCCGTCAAAGGAAAGATCGTATTGGTGAATGCGTAGCCAGGCGAAAAAGGAGAAAAGAGCCTCCCGATCCGGGAGGCTCTTTGTGTAAAAGGAAAACGGCTTGTTTCATTCAGAAAAGATGACTTGTTAAAAGTGATATTAACCAAAATCGTGGTGAAACGGTGTCATTTCGCCGTTTTTCACTTGCCTGATAAAATCAAGCTCGTCAAGAATAGGTGTTTCGGATTGCATACCGCCAAGCGAAGCCTGTTTTTCCGCAACGTGATTATCAGATCCGGCAAAGGGGATCAACCCATAATGCTTTGCGTAATGCTCCGCCATAGAGTTTTCGAATTCTGTGCGGCCGGCGTTATAGATCTCCACGCCATGTACGTGACGGGGGAAAAGTCTGATGTGGTCAATATCTCGGAATGGGTGTGCTTGAACAATAAATGCTCCTTCCTCTGCCATGAAGGTCAACATTTGCGATTTTTTCATGGCCTCGATTTCAGGATGCTTCAAAAACCACGCTTTATCAAGACCGTAAATCAGAAAATCTGTTCCCTTATAGGAACTCTCGACTCCAAGAAAAACAGAAATTCCCATATTTTTTCCTATTTCAGCTCCTTCTTCATAATCGGAGAAATAGAACTCTATACGTTCCTCATACGGAGCAGCTTTATCATAATTTATATTTCCGTCAAGAAAGTGATTCGTAATAAATACGCCCGCATATTCCAGTTTTTTGTAAAACTCAAGGGACTCTTTGACGTCTGCCTTTGCACATTTACTCACGGGATAGGTATGTAAATGGGTTTCATATAAATAAGGTTTCGTAATATCGCTGCCTTTCCGAGTTTAGTATAGCATAAAATCATTGATTCGTCAATGAGGCGTTCGCCGTTGACGAATATGAAGCAGAAAGCGGCGGCGTTTCCTCTCCGTGAGCCGAAGGCTCGCTTCATAGGCCGAAGCCCTGCTTCATATGAGTTGCTTCGCAACTCGCTTCATGCGCCGCAGGTGCGCTTCATTTGCAAAAGCAAAACCCCCGCGAAGAACTACCCTCACCCCTCGATGGGGTGAGGGTAGTTGCCACCCGGACGCCG
Source organism: Clostridia bacterium (assembly GCA_017451735.1). Lineage (GTDB taxonomy): Bacteria > Bacillota > Clostridia > Oscillospirales > CAG-272 > Firm-07. The sequence continues at coordinate 3,545 of JAFTNU010000053.1, read as the reverse complement.
CGTTGCGGCTATTCGTTCCCGAACAACATACATCAAAACATTATGCGAAAAACTTCAAAGTGGCGATCTCAAAGCCACGTAGTTGCACAAAGACCGTTTTGCCAAAGGAGATCTTATCTGCCCCTTGCTCGGGCATATCCGATTTGCAAATGTTGGTAACCCAATCCGGTACCGACAGGCAAATCTCTCCGTCCTGCCCGCTGTGCTCAGTGACGCGTATAACGATGCTTTTACCATCCTCGGCGAGCTTGGCGTGTGTAACCAGGGCGGTTCCGCTGAGGACCAGTGGCATTTCAGCCGTCGGGAGTGCGCGGTCGATTGGAAGCGGGGACCTTGAAACCTGCTCAGCATCGGCAAAGATGCGCGATCTTCCAAAGGTGCTTCCGTAAGCAACCATTTCAAGGCGAAAACGGTGCTCACCCTCGTCACGCATCCCGTCATATTCAAGCATCGTATAGCTTTCGGGCTCGTGTAGGCAGACGGGATAAGCAGGACTGCGTAGTACAGACACATATAGATGCTTACAGCCGTTCTCCTCGACAATACGGTAAGCGGGCGTACCGCAGTTGAGGATCGCCACGCTTTTTTGCTCGCTTTCCAAACCGCCAAAGCGGAATGCCGGCCAATCTCCGTTGGCACCGTTCCATTCATAGCGCGGTAGATAAGGCTCACGGTGCAGCCATCCTCCGGGAATGCCGTAAATATCGCGGCCGTTTTCCACGGTCAAAGGAAAGCGAACCATCAGACGTCGATTGAAGGTGCCCCATTTGGCATCTGCCTCGAGCCGAATTCGGTCACAACCGTCGATCAGCATAACCGACCAGCACACAGCGGGAGCAAATACTTCACCTGTATTCTGCATAGATATTTGGGTTTTATAACAAATACGCGTATATGCTTCTCCGCGTTCGACGCGGTAAAGCGTAGTCTGTTCTGCAAGAGGCATGGTAACTTGAGGCGGCTCCAGTGTGGCCCAAGGCGATCCGACATCACTTTGCAGGATCCATTCAAAGGGTCGCCCGCCGTTTACCGTATCCGCAATCACTCCAAACCGTTTGTCTATGACACGGCGAACCCCTTTTTCATCTGCTTCCAGCTTAAAATATTCATTTTCCACACCAAAGGCTTCACCGTCATCTAAGCGGCAAAAGATTTCTTCCTTACCCGTAAGGACTGTTTCCAGCAAAGCCGATTTCTTTTGCTCCTTTGATAGAATGATCTTTGGGGGCGGCAGGCATTGGATCGGCTTTACGGTATAAGGCGGCAGGTCGCAAACCCGTGCCAATCTGCCGTCAGCAGTACGGTACAAGCCGTTAAAGGGCACGGACGTGGGGTTAAACAAATATAACTCCCCATCGCCATCTCTCAAATATCGAGCGCGACAGACTGCATCCACTTTATCATAAAGCTCCATCATTTCGTCATAGCCCGCATCCACAATAGTGCCGTATGCGGCATCGTGAAAGGCGCAAAGCAGAAAATTTCGCCATATACGGTTATAAGAAAAGAATTCCTGACCGTTAACGCGCGCCATGGCGGCCAAGGTTTCCCCTGCAAGCAGCTTGTTTTCAGCATCGGCAAGTCTTTGCTTGGTGCGAATGCGTGTTACGTAACCGCCCGTGGTGTTGGGATTGAATTCGGGACTGCTGCGCACCTTGAGGCCGGTGAAATCACCCTGCTCCACCTGTGCGCTGTTTCCGAAGGCATCGCTTCGGTTGGCGATTTGGGGTGTTTCACCCAAGAATTTTTTGAAAAATGCATCGGAGATCAGATAATTGCGAATCATCGCCTCGGGGCTGATCATATTGCTATCTAACACCACGTAGCCGGTGTTGGTGGTTTTCAAAATGCCGTTTCGATAAAGCGCTTTGATCTCTTCTTCTTTTTCCGGGAAACGCTCTAAAAAGGTCTCCACCGCGCAAGGTGACTCGATTTGAAAGCGATAACCCGTTTGCTCCCTTGCAAGTTCCAAATTTTTTTTCGATATAAAATCTCTCAATCTTTTCATAAGAGATAAAGCGTTCGCCCTTGTAGATAATATCCTTTTTGAAGCACCTGCGCCAGATCTGATCAAAGTGGTTTTCCACCACCGCAACAACCTTTCGTTTCATAGTTGGCCTCCTTTGAATTGATCTTGATTTCATTATAAAAAGCGAGACCCATAAAAGCAATGTAATCTATTGCGCTAAAATGGTAATATTCTGATTTTTGGGAATTGACAATTGACGATTTCATAAAATTATGGTAATATATTGCCAACGGAGATGATGGGATGTTTAAGGAACATCTGCGCCGACAAATGTGGATACTGGACCACACACCCATGCCCGATCGGCAAGGCTCTACCGTGCTTTCTCCTTTGCACTACGGTGATACGCTTGAGATCGTTCTGACATGCGGCATTGAAGGCGAAATGATCATCAATGGCAAATCCTTTCAAGTTAAGGACAAGCGCGTATTTGTGATTCCGCCAAGAATGCTACACGCTGCCACCTTTCGCGCGGGCGGCAAAAATCCGGAAGATGTGATCGCCGCCTTTCATATCAATACAGAAGCAATACGCCCTGTTTTGGATATTGAGCGACTGCTTGGCATGGATCACACTCTCTTTTGACATTACCTACTGTCTGCAAGAATTTTGATGAGATCCAAGGCTGCATTCAATCCATTTTGAAAGGAAAATCCTCAACCTCGCGTGCACTGCGGTATTTAATCTGTCTGTTTGAGCTGATCTGCCAAAGCGGCACCGACGAATCCTATTCTCTCCAAGGCGGAGAGGAGACCGCGCGCTTGGTCAGTTGGATCGAGCAGCATTTTTCTGAGCGGCTGACCGTTGCGGAAGCGGCCGCATATTTTGGATATAACAAATATTATTTTTGCAAATGGATCCGCCGTCACACCGGTGTCAGCTTCAGTGAGTTTGTGAACGCCATTCGCATCAACCACGCCTGCACACTGCTTGTGTCGGGCTATTCGGTGGAGGAATGCGCAGAAAAATGCGGTTATTATGCCCCTTCTTATTTCATCAAAATATTCAAGCAGTTCATGAAGCAAACTCCTAAAAAATACGCAGAACAAAAAAAGTCAATATTAGAAAAGGCTTGAGCCGTGCATGAACTGCCTCAAATTATACGGACAACACCAAAAGGGAAGAGTCTGCGATGAAAAATCACAAATATCTCCTCCAAAAAGCAAGTTAAAGGTTCACTTCTACCCCTTGTTCGAAAATGCCGATTGGCATCTTTTTATTTTCACTAAAATCCGAATTTTAAGAAAAGCCGCACTTTGCATACAAAGTGCCGGAAAACGGCGAAAAACGAAGAAAACCCGAGAAAATCTCGGGTTTTTCGATTGTCCGAATCCGAGTGAAACGCCACCCTTCATTCGCGCTTTGCGCGAAAATGCCTCGCTCTGCGCCTGACAAGCGAGCTTGTCGATCTTCGAGCGAGGTAACCGAACCGGATTCCGCTACGCCTACGGCTTGCGGAGCCGATTCGAAAGGGTGGCGCCTCCAAAACGAAAGAGCACCCCAAGCGGGGTGCTCT
>JAFTNU010000052.1 GCA_017451735.1 Clostridia bacterium | reverse complement strand
GTGGAGACGGTAGCGGTTGATGGCACCAAGGCACCTGACGCCAAGACCCGGGCCGGGGACCGGCTGACGGTAAACCATATTGCGGGGAAGCCCCAAGGCCTCGCCGACCACACGGACCTCATCCTTAAACAGCAGCTTGACGGGCTCCACCAGCTCAAACTTCATGCCCTCGGGCAAGCCGCCCACATTGTGATGCGCCTTAACGCCGTCGGATTCGAGAATATCGGGATAAATGGTTCCCTGCGCCAGGAACTCGATCCCCTCCAGCTTAGCAGCCTCTTCATCAAACACCTTGATGAACTCGCCGCCGATGATCTTGCGCTTTTTCTCGGGCTCGCTGACGCCTGCCAGCAGATCGAGAAAACGGTCGGTGGCGTCGATGTAGATCAGATTGGCATCCAGAGCCTTGCCAAAGACCTCGATCACCTGCTCGCTCTCGCCCTTGCGCATCAGACCGTGATTCACATGCACACAGGTGAGCTGCTTGCCGATCGCCTTGATGAGGAGTGCCGCAACCACAGAGGAGTCAACACCGCCGGAAAGAGCCAGCAGTACCTTTTTGTCGCCTACCTGAGCGCGGATGGCCTTGACCTGCTCGTCGATAAAAGCGTTGGCAAGGGCGGCTGTGGTAATGCGTTCCATGGATTCGGGGCGCTTGTTGCTATCCATAATCATAAAATAAACTTCCTCCCACACAAAAGAATTGGAAAACTTTTATGCACTTTATCATACCACAAAAAGGACAAAATATCAAGAGGGAGCAGACAGAAAATAAGCAAAAATTCGGCAAAAAATTCAAGCGTCTCCCGGGGTCATTTTCGGTCATCCTGCCGAATGGGCGCACCGCGGCGCTCTCCCGATGGGCACGCCGCTTTTCAATAGCCCAGCGGCTCCCCCACCAGCACCACTTCAAACGCACCGGTCATGGGCTTGCTCCACAGCACCGATAAGCCGCGGCAGATCCGCTCGGGGCTTTTGCAGTCATAGCAGCGATCCGCCTTGGCGGCGCAGGGGGTTCTCATTCCCAGACGCTTGGCATTGCGCGGAGCGGCCACGTTCCGTGCCCGCCACAGGGCGCCGTCCGGGTCCTTGGCCAGCTTGTTGACTCCCGCCACAAGATAGACCTTCTCCCGCTCCTTGCCACCGTAAAAAATAGCCGCCACACGGTTGCAGTTTCCGTCAATATTGACGATCTCCCCCGTTTCGGCAAGGCCGTTGACCGAGGAAATGTAAATCGCACATTCGTTGGCCGCAAGGCGCACCTCCGCACTCGTTTTTCCCTCGGGGATCCGCTGATGCCAGTGCACCGTGTTGTGGGTAACAAGCCTTTCATACAGTCCCATCTCCTCCAGAGTCATGGAGCCCCCAAGTCCTACGCTTTTGCCGTCAATGGCGGCATTCAGATAGTCGGCGGCCTGCTCGGCCGTCTCAAAGTAGGAGACCGCATACCCCTTTGCCTCCAGATTTTTGCGCACTGCTTCAAACATAAATACTCCTCCATTATGTGTCGATGCGGATCATCTCGACCAACGATCGGTTACGGTAGGTCAGATCTTCTCTTACCGTAAAGCCCTGTTTTTCCCAAAAAGCGTTACCGTTCCGGTTTTTGGCGAACACGACCAGTGCCACCTTGCCGATACCGCAGGCGCGCAGTGCCTCCAGTGCGGTATGCACCAGAGCCGAGCCGATGCCCTGTCTCCGGGCATCGGGACGCACTGCCGTATGGTAGATATAGCCCCTGCGGCCGTCATGCCCCGCCATGATAGCGCCGACGAGTCCGTCCGCACGCTCGGCCACGAAGCAGGTGTGAGGATTGCGCGTCAGAAAACGGGCGATCCCCTCTTTCGAATCGTCCACATCGTTCAACCCCATGCCCGGGCAGGAGAGCCAGGGCGCGTACAGCGCCTCGTAATCGCTCAACTGCATCTTTCGCAGGGTAACGGTATGCGTTTTTGGCACATTTTCTTTTTTTGCGGACACGGTAGCACCGCCTTTCCTTGATCTATTGTCTGACAGTATTATAGCATATTCCGATGCGTTTTTCCAGCCCCTTTCAAAATCCGGTATGGTTTTTCCATACCCTAATTTTCTTGATTCTCCGCATCGGCCAAGAAGCACATGGCCGCTTCCAACTCCTCTGCGGTCGCATCCCGGTGAAGAGGGCTCTGCAATAGGAAGTCGATCACCGGTGCTTTGGCGGCATCATAAAGTGCCCGATGCCGACGGTCACACAACAGATCCTCATGCGCACGATAATATTTGAACACCTGCCAAGCCTTGCGTCGCATGGCTTGTTCCTCACGGTACTGACTCATATTCCGAATCCCCTTCCATAAAATTGAACATATCTAATGTCTGCATTATATCATGTGAAAATCTATTTGTCAAAGCCTTTTTCACTCTATAATTAATACATTATATAATGTTGGGGTGATATAATGAAGCTACGGATTTTGGAAATATTGGAAGAGAAAAAGAAAACGAAATACTGGTTGTATATTCAACTGGGATTGAGCTATCAGAACTTCAACAAAATCGTAAACAACCAAACCAAAAGTATCAAATTTGAGAACTTGAAGGCCATTTGTGATATACTGGAATGTACACCCAACGATCTGTTTGAAGAATATCACAATGCAAAGCCCCAATGAACAAATCCGAACCCTGCCGCGGCTATAGCCGCGGCAGGGGTTTTTCTCTTGTTGAAAAGGCATGGGCAGATTTCCCGTTGACAAAAAGCGACAAAAGTACTATACTGGTCTCAATTCCGCAAACAGGAGATGAAACCGTGACCGACGCCAAAGACAGTGCATTTCTGGGCACAGAAAGCATCGGCAAAATCATGCTCAAGCTGGCACCGCCCGTCATGCTGGCTCAGCTGATCTATGCCCTTTACAATATTGTGGATAGCTTCTTTGTGGGGCGCTATTCGGGGGACGGACTCACCGCCCTTTCGGTGATCTTTCCCATTCAGCTGATCATCACCGCCCTGGCGGTGGGCACGGGAGTGGGCGTAAACACCTACATGGCCCGTCTGTATGCCGCAGGCGATGATACCGGTGCACGAAAGACCGCGGGGACAGGCCTTTTGCTGGCTCTTGCCACCTGGGCGTTGTTCGCTGTTATTGCGGTACTGATCATGCGCCCCTATGTGATGACAGGTACCCGCTCCCCTGCGGTCATCGACGCCGCCGTGACCTACGGTACCATCGTCTGCGTGGGTAGCCTGGGCTCCTTTCTGGAGGGCATCTTCTCCAAGGTGCACCAATCCCGCGGTAATATGCGTCTGCCCATGATCGCCCAGATCGTGGGAGCCGTGACCAACATGATCCTGGACCCCGTTCTGATTTTCGGCCTTGGCGGCATCCCCGCCCTTGGCGTGGCAGGGGCCGCTTATGCCACGGTGGTAGGCCAATTCGCAGCCGCCGCCATCACCGCCTTCGGTGCCGTCTGCAAGCCGCCGCGAATCGCCGAGCTCCCCCGCTACATCAAGCCCATCTACAAGCTGGGCTATCCCTCCATCCTCATGCAGGCTCTGTACACCGTTTATATCATCTTTCTCAACGCCATTCTTGCCACCTTCTCGGATGCGGCCGTCACGGTGTTGGGACTTTACTACAAAATGCAATCCTTTTTCTTCATCCCCATCAACGGGCTGCAGACCTGCATCGTTCCCATTCTCAGCTACAATTTTGCGCGGAAATCATACGAACGGTGCAAAAAAATCATGACATACTCCTTTCTCATCGCCCTGATATTCATGGTGGTGGGATTCGTCAGCTTTGTTATTTTCCCCGATGCGGTGATTTCGCTGTTTTCAAGCGACCCGCAGGTTCACAAGATCGGAAAGCCCGCCTTCCGCATCATCGGATGCAGCTTTTTCTCGGCGGTCTTTTCCCTCATTCTGCCCGTCTTTTTCCAAGCCATCGGCAAGGGCATTTCCAGCCTGATGCTCTCCCTTTGCCGTCAGATCTTCTGCTTGTTGACCTTATTCTATCTCTTCTCGCTGATCGGCCTCGGATTCACCTGGATCGCCTTCCCCGCCGCCGAGACCATCACGGGCGTTGTGGGACTGATCCTGTATGTCAGAACCCTGCGGCACTGGCATCGGGAATCGGTTGACAAAATCGCCCCGAACGAGGTATAATAATATCAAACAGGCAAGAAAGGAGCCGCCGACCGTGAATTCCATCATTTCCGAATCCGAATACCGCAAGCTGATCGGCAAGACCGCAGGCCGCGCCTTTCTCTTTTTCGGCGAGGAGGACTACCTCAAATCCTATGACATCAAGGCCACGCGGGAGAAGATCTGCCCCGACCCCTCCTTTGCCGTATTCAACGACATCACCATAGACGCTCTGGATTTTACCCCCGACAAGCTCCTGGATGTGATGACCCCGCCCCCCATGATGGCCGACGAGCGACTGATCGTCATCCGCGGCCTGGATTTTACCGCCATGAAAGCGGGAGACACCGAGGCGCTGGTCGAAGCGCTGGCTCTGCTATCGGAATACGACTATAACACCGTCATTTTACACGTGGCGGCGGGGCTTATTGACGAGGGATATTTGCCGAAAAGGCCTTCAACGGTGCTCAAAAAGCTGGGGGAGGTTGCCACCCCCGTGCACTTTCAGGCCTCCTCAGATCGCCAGCTTGCCGCTTGGGCGGGAAAGCACTTTGCCCATTTGGGCGTGACGGTAGATCCCGCCGATTGTGCCTACCTTGTGGCTTTTGCGGGCAAGAGCATGTTTCTCTTGGCAAACGAGATCGAAAAGGTGGCCTACTACGTTCTTGCAAAAGGGCAAAATCACGCCACGTCAGAGGACATTCGCACGGTTGCGGTTGCCGCCGTGGATACCGACGCCTTCGCTCTTTCCAACGCCATTTTGGCGGGACGCACCGCCGAGGCTCTGGACGCTCTTTCGGTGCTGAAATTCGAACGGACAGAACCCACCGTCATCATGGGAGAGCTTTCCCGTACCCTTTGCGATATGCAGGCGGTTCGCCTCTTTCTTGACGCGGGTAAAAGCATCAAGGAGGTCGCCGCGGCGTTGAAATTGCACGAATATAAGGCAGGCCTCCTTGCCAAGGCCGTAGCAAAGACCGACGCCGCACGGCTTTCCCGTGCAGTGGAGCTCTGCACCGTGGCCGATGCCGCCGTCAAGCGCTCCTCGGGCGACTATACGGCCATTGAAAAATTGATCTGCTCGCTTTGAGCGGCGGTATTTTCAACGTGACACCGCAGATGGCACAATGCTCGCGTTTCAAGCAAATATGGAGAAAAAGCTGCCAACGGGCGGCTTTTTCGTTTCCTGCGGGCTCATGCGCATCCGCCGGGATACGCACACATCGCCGCAGGCGACATATCGCACCGAGAGGTTATCGCATGGCCGTAAGGTCATATATCGCATTGCCGCAAGGCAATCTATCGCGGGCGCATCGTATGCACCCCATACGGGTTTGCGCAAACAATGCGGCTACAGTAGCCTTCCCCAGCGGAGTTCCACCTCGCCTGCAGCGAGCCGCCAAATCGGATGAAGAGAGCCGGTTTGTACAGCACAAAAGATGTCCTCCTCATCCACCGCAAACGGTCCCCCTTCCCCGCTGGGGAAGGCTATAGAGTTACATTCACCTCCTCGCACCAACCATACGTCGTTTGCTGTGTCCGCCCCGCCCC
>JAFTNU010000051.1 GCA_017451735.1 Clostridia bacterium | reverse complement strand
TACGGTTGAGCAGGTGAGTGATATCAAGGATACGGGCGGCCTCTTCCACGCGGCGCTTGATCTCCTCCTTGGGAGTCTTCTGCAGCTTCAGGCCGAATGCCATGTTGTCGAACACGGACATATGATGATACAGAGCGTAGTTCTGGAACACCATTGCGATCTTACGATCCTTAGGTGCCACATCATTGACCAGCTGATCGCCGATGAACAGCTCGCCCTCGGTGATCTCCTCCAAGCCTGCGATCATACGCAGAGTGGTGGTCTTACCACAACCGGAAGGACCGACGAAAACGATAAATTCCTTATCCTTGATTTCCAGATTGAAATCGGAAACGGCGGTAACGCCACCGGGATACTTCTTATAGATGTGTCTGAGCGATAAGCTTGCCATTCTGTAAAATCCTCCTTGGCAGGACGCATTCTGCATCCTTTTCACTATGGTTCTAACATATATTATTATAACAAATTCCCCATCACTTGGGAAGATGGCAAATCTCCAAATTTTAATCGGCCCGTTTATGCAATCTGCACAATGTCGCTCTGTTTTTCGCTCACGGAATCTTCACGAAAGGCGTCACAGAGCGGCATGCGCGTTCATTTATGAACAATTACTGCTTTTTCGGCGTTTTCATGGAAAGAGCGATACGTTTTTTCTGTACATCCACAGAAAGAACATGCACCTTGACGATATCGCCCACTGAAACCACCTCGCGGGGATGCTTGACAAACTTGTCGGAAAGCTCGGAGATATGCACCAGACCGTCCTGGTGAACACCGATGTCCACAAAGGCGCCGAAGTCGATCACGTTGCGTACCGTGCCGGTCAGCTCCATGCCGGGCTTGAGATCGGTCAGCTCCAGCACGTCGGCCCGAAGCTCGGGGGGCGTGAAGTCGTCGCGCAGGTCGCGGCCGGGCTTTTCCAGCTCGGCGGCAATGTCCATCAGGGTGGGCTCACCTACGCCCAACTGCTCGGCCAGTGCCTTGGCGCCCTCCCGACGGATCTTATCGGCAATACCCGCAAGCTTGCCCTCACGGACATCCTCCTCGGTATAGCCGAAATGCTTCAGCAGGGCATGAGCCGCCTCATAAGACTCGGGATGGACGCCGGTATTGTCCAGCACCTCGCGGGAGCCGGGTACACGGAGGAAGCCGGCACACTGCTCATAGGCCTTGGCGCCGATGCGCGGAACCTTCAAAACCTCGGCACGGGTCTTGAATTCCCCGTTCTCCTCGCGGTATTTTACAATATTCTTTGCACTTGCGGCATTGATGCCCGAGATGTAGGAAAGGAGCGAATGGGAGGCGGTGTTCAAATCCACACCAACGCTGTTCACGCAATCCTCCACCACACCGGTCAGGGACTCGTCCAGACGGGCGGGCTTCATATCATGCTGATACTGCCCTACACCGATGGCCTTGGGATCGATCTTGACCAGCTCGGCCAAGGGATCCTGCAGGCGGCGGGCGATGGACACGGCGGAGCGTTGCATGACGTCGAATTCCGGGAACTCCTCTGCCGCCAGCTGAGAGGCAGAGTAGACCGACGCGCCCGACTCACTGACAATGATATACTTGGTGGAGACCTGCATCTCATGGAGCAGCTCGGCCACAAACTTCTCGCTCTCGCGGGAGGCGGTACCGTTGCCGATGGCCACCACATCCACCTTGTGAGTGGTGATCAGCCGCTTCATAATGACCTTGGCCTCTTCCACGCGGCGGGCGCTCTGGGTGGGATAGATCACGGCCGTATCCAGCACCTTGCCGGTCTTATCCACCACGGCCAGCTTACAGCCATGGGCATAGCCGGGGTCAAAGCCGAGAACGGTCTTACCCTTCAGAGGGGCGCCCATCAGCAGATTACGCAGATTATCGGAGAACAGAACGATAGCACCCTCGCAGGCATTGTCAAACAGGTCGTTGCGGATCTCACGCTCCACCGAGGGAGCGATCAGACGCTCGTAACTGTCGGTGATGGCCATGGTCAGATATTGCTTGGCCGGGCTCTTGCCGGGCTTGATCACATCATTAAAGAGGTAATTGAGCACGATCTCGGGCGCCATGGACACCGAGACCTTGAGAAATTCCTCCTTCTCACCGCGGTTGATGGCCAACACGCGATGACCGGGCACCTTGTACACGGGCTCGCTGTAATCGTAGTACTGCGCGTAGACCGAATCCTCCTCCTTGGCCTTCTTGGTCTCCAGCATGGCATTGCGCTGGGTCAGGAAGCGGATCTTTTTGCGGTATTCGGCATTATCCGAAATATCCTCGGCGATGATATCCATGGCGCCTGCCAGAGCCATGTCGGCATCGGTCACACCCTTCTCCTCGTTCACAAAGGTCTCGGCCATCTCCTCCAGGGAGGGGGTATAGGAGGGCTCTTGAGCAAGGATCGCCTCGGCAAGAGGCTCCAATCCCCGCTCGCGGGCCACGGAAGCACGGGTCTTGCGGTGGGGACGGAAAGGACGGTAAATGTCATCCACCTCGGTAATGGTATTGGCCGCCATGATCTGTGCCGCCAGCTCGGGGGTCATCTTCTCCTGCTCGGTGATCAGCTTGATGACCTCGGTCTTGCGCGCCTCGATATTGCGCAGATAGCGAAGACGCTCATCCAGCTTACGCAGGACGGTATCGTCAAGCCCGCCCGTGACCTCCTTGCGGTAACGGGAGATGAAGGGGATGGTGTTCCCCTCATCGATCAGGGCAACGGTTTTTTCGACTTGGTCTGCCGTCAGAGAGAGCTCTGCGGCAAGCTTTTGCATCATGTCCATATATGGGATTCCTTTCGGTTTTATTGTTTTTTTGATACCGTTCGCGTTTTTTCAAACCGAAGCGGCGGCAAGAATGGCCTGTTCCTCCTCGGGGGTCAGCTCACGCCAGGCGCCCCTCTCCAGATCGGCGGGAAGCGCAAGAGGGCCGAAGGTCACACGCTCCAGATAGGTGATCTGATTGTGCAAAGCCTCCATCATCCGTTTGATCTGATGGTATTTTCCCTCGATCAGGGTCACGGTTCCCGATCTTCCGTCCGCGGCCAGCTCGATCTCGGCGGGCTTGGTCTCATAGCCGTCCTCCAAGGTCACACCGTCGCGAAAGCGGCTGCAATCGGACTCATTCAGGGGAAATTTTACACGAAACGCATACCGTTTGGCCACATGACGGCGAGGAGACAGCAAGCGATGGGCCACATCGCCGTTGTTGGTCAGGAGCATCAGCCCCAGAGTGTGCTTATCCAACCGACCGCAGGGAAAAAGCCCCAGATCGGTATAAAGAGGCGGGAGCAGCTCCAGCACGGTGGGATCCTTGCCATCCTCGGTGGCACTGACGTAACCGTCGGGCTTGTTGAGCAGCACATAACGGAAGGCCTTGTAAAAAACCGTCTTCCCGCCAAAGGTGACCGTGTCCCTTTCGGGATCGATGGCCAGATCGGCGCGCCCGGCGGGACTTCCGTTGACGCACACCTGCCCCGCACGCACCGCACGGGCGGTCTCCTTGCGCGTGGCAGTGGCCGTAATGCTTAAAAACTTGTCCAGGCGCATGAACCGTACTCCTCCTCTTTTATTCGGAAAACATCGTTATCTATTTTACCATATTTTTATCGCCGTGTAAAGGGAAAACACACAAAAAATCCCATAAAAATCATAAGTTGAAATCACCCCGCGGCTCACGTTTCATTAATGCATGCGATCATCATCTGCTTCAATTTTTTGTCAACAACTTTCGAAATAAAACGAAAAACAGGGAAAGGAATGATATAACAAATCTGCACGAATATAAAAATTCTGCACGATTCGCCGACTTTCGATTGACAAGCAAAACACAATATGCTACAATCGAATCAAGTAAGGCCCACAGGCGGCTCAACCGTCTGTCTGCCTGTAAAAAAGAAAGGATAGCGAACATGAATTTTTCTTTCGACTGTCATCAGAATCAGAAAAAACTGCACGTGGGCTGTGAGGCTCCTCGCGCCTATTTTGTGCCCTATGAAAGCGATCTTGCCGCCCTTGGGGATCTGCGTGGCAAAAGCGCCTATTTCACCTCTCTTTGCGGTGACTGGGACTTCTATTACTACGACTCCCTCTCGGAGCTGGAGGACTTTACCCTGCCCGATTTTCCCCGTGACGGCATGGAAAAAATGCCGGTGCCCCGCAGCTGGCAGACCAAGCTGGATCGCGGCTACGATACGCCCAACTACACCAACGTGAACTACCCCTTCCCCTTTGATCCCCCCTTCGTTCCCGACGACAATCCCTGCGGGCTCTATATCCGCGATTTTGAGATGCCTGCCGCAACTCTGGAGAAAAAGCGCATTTACATCAACTTTGAGGGCGTGGACTCCTGCTTCTACCTTTTTGTCAACAATAAATTTGCCGCTTACAGCCAGGTCAGCCACATGACCAGTGAGATCGACATCACCGACTATCTGACCGCCGGCACCAACACGGTGGCCGTGGTGGTGCTCAAGTGGTGCGACGGCTCTTATCTGGAGGATCAGGACAAGTTCCGCTTCTCGGGACTGTTCCGCGAGGTCTATCTGCTGGCCCGCGATCCCGTCTGCATCAAGGATATCGACGTGCGCACCGCTCTTTCCGATGATTTTGCCAAGGCAAGTGCCACCGTTTCTCTGCTCACAAGCGGAGCGCTGAACGCCGCCTGGCGCCTGGAATCCCCCGACGGCTGCACCGTAGCCGCAGGTGAGTGCGCCGCCGACGGCAAGGGCTCCTTTGAGCTTTCGGTGGACGAGCCCCTGCTCTGGAGCGACGAGACCCCCAATCTGTACCGTCTGTTCATCGCCGCAGGCAACGAGCACATCTGCCTGTTCGTGGGCTTCCGCGATATCCGCATCGTCAAGCGTGTGGTCTATATCAACGGCAAAAAGGTCAAGGCAAAGGGTGTCAACCGCCACGACAGCCATCCTTATCTGGGCTCGGCAACTCCCTTGGATCACATGATGAACGATCTGCTTTTGCTCAAACGCCATAACGTGAATATGGTGCGCACCAGCCACTACCCCAACGATCCCCGCTTTGTGGGGCTTTGCGACAAGCTGGGACTTTATGTGGTGGATGAGACCGATCTGGAGACCCACGGCACCACCCGCGTCAACAACTGGGACTATTTCACCGACAGCCTTGACTGGCAGGAGGCATACCTTGACCGCGTACAACGGATGTACGAGCGGGATAAAAACCACCCCTGCGTGGTTCTGTGGTCCTTGGGCAACGAATCCGGTGTGGGACAGAATCAAGTCGCCATGGCGGATTACCTCCGCTCCCGCGATCCCCGCAACCTGGTACACTGCGAGGACATCAGCCGCCGTCTGGTGAGCGGCTGTAAGAGCATCCCCGTTCCGGTAGAGCGGAAGGAAGGCGCCGAAATGAATTCCGCCGTAACCTCCGTAGACAGCCGCATGTACCCCTCGATCAGCAGTATCGAACGGGAATACGCAGGCAACAAGCATTTGACAAGCCCCCTGTTCCTTTGCGAATACAGCCACGCCATGGGCAACGGCCCCGGTGACCTGAAGCAATACTGGGACGTGATCTATAAATATGATTGGTTCTTCGGCGGCTGTGTCTGGGAGATGCTGGATCACTCTGTCGCCACCGGCAACAGCATTTACGCCGATCCTCACTTTGTTTACGGCGGTGACTTTGGCGACTATCCCAACGACGGCAACTTCTGCGTGGACGGTCTGGTCTCTCCCACCCGCAAGCCTCATACGGGCATGCTGGAATATAAAAATGTGATCAAGCCCGTGGCGCTCTCCTACACCGAGGGCAAGCTGAAGGTCAAGAATCTCCGCCATTTCACCTCTCTTTCCGACCTCGACCTGTACTGGACGCTGGAGCGCAACGGAAAGACCGTGGCAGAGGGCAGACTGCTTTCTCTTAGTGTAGCCCCCGAGAAGAGCCGCACCTACGCTCTGCCTCATTTCAATGCGGCACTGACGGGCGAGTGGTGCACCCTGACGGTCAGCATCCGTCAGAACACCACCACTCCCTGGGCAAAGGTAGGCTATGAGGTGGGCTTTGAGCAGTTTGAGCTCTCCGAGAAAAAGACCGCCGCCAAGGTGATCGACACCATTCCCGCCACCGCCAAGGTGAATGTGGAAGAAACGACGGAAGGCATTCTGATCCGCACCCCCGAGACGGTCTACACCGTTGACCGTACGCACGGTCTCATCTGCTCGATCCTCGACCGCGGCACCGAGCTCCTGACCACCCCCATCGACCTGACCGCATGGCGTGCACCCACCGATAACGACCGCCGCATCAAGCTCAATTGGGCGGATGCACAGATCGACCGCGCCGTGACCAAGTGCTACGGCTGTGAGGTTGCCGAACAGACCGACAAATACGTCAAGGTTCGCGTGGCCCTCTCCCTTGGCGGCCCCATCAGAAGACCGATCCTTCGCACCGACGCGATCTACACCTTCTTTGCCGAGGGCGGCGTTCAGCTGGATTATGACGTCACAGTCCGCGAGTTTTCCAAGTTTGACGCACTGCCCCGCTTCGGCGTAGAGTTCCGCATGCCCGAGGGCTTTGAGCGTCTGCGCTTCTTCGGCCGCGGCCCCGGTGCCTCCTACATCGATCTGAGAAACTCCTCCTGCCTTGGCGACTACGAGACCACGGTCACCGAGCACTTCGAGCACTACGTCCGTCCCCAGGAGAACATGGCACACGCCGACACCAAGTGGATGTTCGTCTCCAATCTCGAGGGACACGGTCTGATGGCGCTGAAAACAGAAAAGGATTTCAGTTTCAACTGCGCGCACTTCACCGCAAAGCAGCTGACCGAGACCAAGCACGACTATGAGCTGAAGCCTCTTGCCGACACGGTGGTGAATCTGGACTACCGCCACAACGGCATCGGCACCAACTCCTGCGGTCCCGAGCTGATGGAGCAATTCCGTCTGTCGGAAAAGGCGTTCCACTTCGGCATTCGTCTGTTGCCCGCACTTGTCAACGATATCTGCCCCTTTGACGAGGCAGGAAAGCGATAATCCAAAGCAAAAGCCCCGCGGTTGAGTCTGAGCTCAACCGCGGGGCTTTATGATAGATCAATTTTTGAACAAATCATCCTTAGCATCGTCTGTGCCGCCCGAGCCGGGGTCACCGGCAGACGCAAAATACCAATAACGGGTCACCAGCGTTCCGGTCAGGTTACCGGCGTTGGTGACTGCATTGGCGGTGGGAACCTGAATCCCCCCCGACGGTGCAGCAACCGTATTCACATACCAACTCCCCCCCGTAGCGCCAAAAACCACGGCGGCAAGATTGGTACAACCCGAAAATGCGCCCTTTCCGATCGCAGTTACCGCGGCGGGAATGCTGATGCTCTCCAATCCCACACAGCCGGCAAACGCGCGGTCTGCAATGGCGCTCACCGAGCCATCCATGGGGATCACGCTGTTTTTGGTTCCCAAAAGCAATGTGCCCGTATCGGTTTCGATCAGGCAATCCCCCGCGACGTGGTATGTCTCATTCCCGGTGATAACCGTAATATGCTCCAGGGCACCGCAACCGGCAAACGCTCCCGCAGCAATCGAGGTCACGCTCTCCGGAATGACCAGTGTCTTCAAGCCCGTGTTGGCAAAGGCATCGCTTGCGATGGTGGTCACCCGGGAAGTGAGCAACACATCGGTGATCGCACTGCTTGCAAAGCCCGATGCCGCAACCTGCGTTACGGGCTTACCGTTATAATAATACGGGAGCACGATCTCAGTGGCAGTGGCCTGCCCCAGGGAGACCGCATATCCTTCTCCGACTGCCTCATAGGAAAGTCCCTCGGTAAAGAACCAGGCAGCCGAGCAGGTGATGCATTTATTGTCGGTACCGTAAGTATGAGTCCCTGTTGCGGCGATCTCCTCGGTCTCGGTCTCGCCGCAGGAGCAGCTGCGGGTCTTGACTCCTGCCGCCGTACAGGTGGCGGGAGTTGTCACCGTCCAATCGCCAAAGGCATGGGTATGAGCGGGCGGTTCACCGCTCTCGGGAGCAGGCTCGTCGGAGCAAGCCGCAAGCAGAACGGCCATGCACACACCGCATAAAAGTAATGCAAAAATCTGAAACAGGAGCTTTTTCATTCCTTTCCCTCTCTTTCGCACAAAAACGCTTTTCTTCATTATAGCCCGAACGGTGGGGACTTGTCAAGAGGCGGTGGGGTTTTCCCGCTTGCGGTACTCGACAGGCGTGACTCCTGTCTGTTCCTTGAAATTGCGATTCATGGAGCGCAGCGAGCGAAATCCGCAATCTTCGCTGATCTTGAGAATACTGTCGTCGGTATTATCCAATCGGTTGCAGACCTCACCGATCCGATACTGATTGACATAGCTGTTGTAGGATCTGCCCACCGTCCGTGTAAAATATTTTGATAGATAAGCATAGCTGTATGACAGCTCTGCGGCCAGGGCATTGAGCGAGCAATCATCGGCATAGTGCCGCTCGATAAAAGAAAAGATTTCAAAAAGCAGTGAGTCATCCCCATCTTTCCCGGCGGCTTCGTATACGGCGTTTCGGTCAAACAGGCCGCAAACGGTATAAAGCGCTCCCTTGATCAGATTGCGGTTGTCATCGGGAGAAAGCGCGAACAGCAGATCGGCAATATCCGACGGCAGATCAAACAAAGGATCGACAGGCAATAGGCCTTGGCGGGATCCGATAAAGGAATTCACCAGCTTTGGCGAAAAAATACACAAACGGTGTCGACTTTTACGAAATGTGGTCAGGGCATGGATCTGATTGGGAAATACCAATATGCCCTTGTCCGGTGTCAGTATATACTCCCGCCCACCGACAATAACCTTCATACTGCCGCTTGTCAGCGTGATAAGCTCAAAGCTGTGATGGATATGAGGCGGAAAGGAAAAATTTTCTCCCGCTTCCACGGAGAAATGATCAACCCCCACCGAATGATGCAATTCGTAAAACATTCATATCCTCCCAAAAACGAATTTTGGCAGTGAAAACAGTATTTTCGGCATGGCTATTTTAAAAAAGGACAAATATTGGCTATTATTATATCGTATATGTCGCGAAAAGTCAAGTCCTCCCGTGGTACAATAGAGAAAACAACCAAAAGGAGGCCCTTTACAATGGAATTTTTCAAAAGCATCCCTACTGTCAAATACGAAGGAAAGGACAGCTGGAATCCTCTTGCCTTTCATTATTACAATCCCAATGAAGTCATTCTCGGCAAGCCCATGCGCGAGCATCTGAGGTTTGCCCTCTCCTGGTGGCACACCATGTGCGCCGAGGGGGCCGATATGTTCGGTCGTGGCACCGCAGACAAAAGCTTTAACGGCAAAACGCCCATGGAGATCTACAAAAACAAGGCACTTGCCGCCTTTGAGCTGATGGAAAAGCTCTCCATCGACTATTTCTGCTTTCACGACCGTGACATTGCCCCCGAAGGGACGACCCTGGCCGAATCCAACGCCAATCTGGACGAAATAGCCGATTTCATCGGTGATCTGATGCAAAAGACCGGCAAAAAGCTGCTTTGGGGCACGGCAAACTGCTTCAATCACCCGCGCTTCATGCACGGTGCGGGCACCTCTCCGGAGGCCGATGTATTTGCCTATGCCGCCGCACAGATCAAAAAAGCCATGGAGATCACCGTGAAGCTGGGCGGTAACGGCTACGTCTACTGGGGCGGCCGAGAGGGCTATGAGACCCTGCTCAATACCGACATGGGCAAGGAACTGGATAACCTGGCCTATCTGTTGAAGCTGACCTCGGATCACGGCCGCTTAATCGGCTTCAAGGGTGATTTTTACATTGAGCCCAAGCCCAAGGAGCCCACCAAGCATCAGTATGATTTCGATGCCGCCACCGTGGTGGGCTTCCTGCGCAAATACGGCCTTGACTTCAAGCTGAATATCGAGGCCAACCACGCCACGCTGGCAGGTCACACCTTTGAGCATGAGCTGCGCACCGCCGCCGTAAATGGCGCCTTCGGCTCCATCGACGCCAACCAAGGAGATCTTCAGTTGGGCTGGGACACTGATCAGTTCCCCACCAATGTCTACGACACCACACTCTGCATGCTGGAGGTGCTCCGCGCAGGCGGCTTCACCAACGGCGGCCTCAATTTTGATGCCAAGACCCGTCGCGGCTCCAACACCCCCGAGGATATCGCCTATGCCTATATCGCCGGCATGGATGCCTTTGCTCTGGGCCTCCGTATGGCGGTGAAGGTGATCGAGGATGGCAGATTGGACGCCTTTGTCAAGGCGCGTTATGCCAGCTATGACAGCGGCATCGGCAAAAGGATCAGCGACCGCACCGTTACCATTGAGGAGCTGGAGCAGCATGCACTGACGCAGGGCGAGGTGGCCCCCGTCCCCAGCGGACGGCAGGAATATCTGGAAAATCTGCTCAACGGTATCCTATTTTCTTAACGAAGATATATCCCGCCACTGCTTGTGAAAGGATCAAAACAAAATGAAATATTTACTGGGACTTGACATCGGCACCTCCGGCACCAAGACTGCCCTGTTTGATGAGCGGGGCAGCTGCATCGCCGAGGCAACCGGGGCTTATCCCCTGCATCAACCGAAAAACGGTTGGGCAGAGCAGGATCCCGCCGACTGGTGGGCGGCTGTCAGAAAAACCGTACCCGATGTGGTAAGAAAAAGCCGCATTGATAAAAACGATATCGTCGGCATCGGGCTTTCGGGTCAGATGCACGGCCTTGTCATGCTGGACGACAAGGGTGCGATCCTGCGCCCTTCGATTCTTTGGTGTGACGGACGGACCTACGATCAGTGCCGCGAGATGGAGCGGATCCTCGGTCGGGAGCGTCTGATCGCCATCACGGGCAATCCTGCCATGGAAGGGTTTACCGCCTCAAAGATTCTGTGGGTGCGCGAAAATGAGCCACACGTGTACGAAAAATGTCGACATATTCTGCTCCCGAAGGATTACATCCGTTATTGCCTTTGCCAAGAATTCGCCATTGATATGGCAGATGCCTCAGGCACTCAGCTCCTGGACGTAACCAACCGTTGCTGGAGCCACGAGGTCTGCGGCGCCTTGGGAATCGACCGGTCCTGGCTCCCCGTAGCCCTGGAGGGCCCCGAGATCTCCGGCCGCCTCTCCCCTGCCGTGGCCGAGCAGCTGGGACTCCCTGCGGGGATCCCCATTGCCGCAGGCGGCGGCGACAATGCTTGCGCCGCCATCGGCACGGGTGTCTGTTGTGAGGGAAAGGCCTTTACCACGGTGGGTACCAGCGGTGTGATCGTGGCCCACACCGATACCGTCAGAATTGATGCGGGGGCGCGCTATCACGCATTCTGCGCCGCCGTTCCGGGCGCCTGGCATATGCTGGCCACCACCCAGGCGGCAGGCGGCTCGCTCAACTGGTTCCGCAATCAGATCGCATCCGAATTCAGCTACAGGGAGCTGGACGCACTGTGTGAAAAGCTGCCCATCGGTGCCGAAAATCTGCTCTATTTCCCCTATCTGATGGGAGAGCGTCAGCCGGCGTTGGGCATCAAGGCACGAGGTGTATTCTTCGGCCTTTCCGGCATCCATCAAAAGCCCCACATGGCCAGAGCCGTGATGGAGGGCGTGACCTATTCGCTCTTTGACCTGTTGGAGGTATTCCGAGCGGAGGGCGCCCCCTGTGACGAC
>JAFTNU010000050.1 GCA_017451735.1 Clostridia bacterium | reverse complement strand
CGGGGTGCTCCTGCACCAGGAAATTGGGGGTGCAGGCATCCAGCTGCAGGCAGGCCGCAAGCGAGATGGGACCGAGCGGATTGTGCGGCGCCAGGGTACCGAAATAGAGCTCGGACATGGTGGCGATCTTGCGCCCCTCAAAAATTCCCCCGCAATGGCAGATATCGGGCTGAACCACGCTGACCGCCTGCTTTTCCAGCAGCTCGCGGTATTGCCACTTGCCGAAGAGTCGCTCGCCCGCGGCGATCGGGATCGAGGTGGAGCGGGCAATATTCACCATGCAATCCACGTTTTCGGGCAAGCAGGGCTCCTCAATAAAAAACGGCATGTAGGGCTTCAGCTCCTCTGCAAGACGCACCGCCATGGCGGGACTGACGCGACCGTGAAAGTCGATGGCAAGATCCACGCCCATGCCGATCTTTTCGCGGACAGCGGCAAAGCGCTCCACGTGCTTTTTGGTGTTCTCAGGATTCTCGATGGACTTGATGGGCGGGATAATGGAGTATTTCAGAGCGGTATAGCCCTCATCCAAGCGTTGCTGTGCGATCTCCAGCATTTCGGAGATCGGGAACTCCCCTGCCACGCCCGCACGCTTGACATGCGTGTACATACGGATCCTTTCCCGGCATTTACCGCCCAGCATCTCGTAAACGGGACAGTGATAGTACTTGCCCTTAATATCCCAAAGCGCTTGCTCGATGCCGCTGATGGCGGAAAGCATCAAGGGGCCACCGCGATAGAAGCCACCGCGGTAGAGCGCCTGCACATGATGCTCGATCATCATGGGATCCTTGCCGATGAGGTATTCTTCAAATTCGTGGATGACCGCCTCCACCGAGGTGCAATGTCCCTCCAGGACGGGCTCACCGAGGCCGATGATATCGGTATCGGTATAGACCTTCAAGAACATCCAACGAGGTTTGACTTTGATCAGCTCAAGTTTCGTAATTTTCATACCGTTTCTCCTTTTTCATGACAGTAAATACGCGAAGTGTAGACTTCGGTGGCTCCGGGAGCAATGTAGGGGACAGGCGCAAAGCCTGCCGTATAGGCGGCATTGGGACAGTTGACCGCACAGTTCTGAGGCTCCAGGCAAATGAACTCCTTCGCGTCACCGTTGTAGATCAGACGCCAGGCAAATTTGGCATCGTTTTCATAGCACACCTCCACCCCGTGGGTCTTATCCCAAAGCGTGATGGCACCGTCCTCCCCCGCCCGATAATGTCGGCTGAGGGGCACCGAGCAGGGATCAAACGTGCCGTTGCAGAGCTGCTCACTCACGGCATCGGGAGGAAGAATCTTACCGGTTGGCAAATAGTTCTCCATATTGCGCTCCACATAGTCCGAGACTGCGACGCGCACTACGATGCCGCCCGGGGCGGTATCTGCGATGAAGGGGAGCTTGAAGGTGGTGTGAAAGCCGAGCAGATTCGGCATATTTTCGGCCGAATGATTGGTGACCTCTGTTTTTTGCATCAATCCGGTATCGGTCAGCACATACGTGATGCGCACCGAAAAATCATGGGGGAAGCCCATATAGGCTCCGTGACTGCGCCGGGCGCAGACGATTTCGTTTTCGCACTCCTTTTCCACCAAAAAGGGCAGGCTGTGCAGATCACCGTGGAGACAACACCCCGTTGCGGGCTCGGTCACAGGCAGACGGTATTCTCTGCCGTCAAAGGTGAAGGTGCCGCCCGAAATGCGGTTGACGGGGAAAAGGATCGGCATACCGTAAAGGTAGGGGTTATCCGGGTTGCGGTAATCGGGCTCACGCAGAATGTGCGCACCGTAACGTCGGTTGACCAAGGAGATACAATTAGCGCCGCGGGTCACATTGATCTTTGCGGTGTAATCGCCGTATTTCAGTTCTCTGATATCCATAGCCGTCTCTTCTCACAGATATTTTCCGAATGTTCGGATAAAATCGGCTCTGGTGGGAACGCCGCACAGCCGAAACATATTTTTTAACTTATATTTGATGCCGTTCTCGGACATATACAGCTCCTTTGCGATATCGCCATAGGTCGCACCGGATAGAAGCCGCTCCAGGATCAGCAGATCCTCGTCGTTACAGCGGCTGAGCAATTGCTCCACCTTCATCATCTCATCGATCTCAAGATCGGAATAGAACTTATCCTCTTTCTTGGAAACGCTTCGGGCGGCCTCGCCGGAGCTAACGGGCAACGGCATGTGCTCTGTGCTCTCCCCCGCCGTAAAGCCGCCGGAGAGCAAGACCCGAATCGAATTGATGCCGGGATTATCACAAAGCATGCGGGCCAGCTCGATCCCCACCCCGGCAAAGGCGTGATACTCCACAGTGGTATGGGTAACGGTGGGCGACGCGCGATCGGCCAGCATGCTGCCGCCACAGCTGACCACAAAGGGGCGCGGCTCCCCCTCCAGGTGATGCATGAGAGAAAGCGCCGCATAATCGTTGACGCAGATCACGCCGTCGTACGCCTTGGCCTTTGCGGAAAAGGAGGCAAAGCAATCGGCAAGAGAGCCCTCGTTATAGTAAAGATCGGCGGTGCACATTCCGCAAGCAAGAAAGGATTCCTTTTTAAACGCATCGGAGGCCGACTCGGGATTGACCCCGTACAGGGCGATGCGGCTCTTTTGACAGGCGCGCAGATAGTCCACAAGCAAGCGCACGTCACGGGCGATATCCGAGGTCACAACACTGAAGCGTTTACCGTCGTGGGGCAGATTGTAATTGCCCAGAACCACCACGCGATTGTCGAAAAGCGATTCGCAAAGTGCGACCGTGCCTGCAAGCCACGCGGAATTGGTACCGATCAGAAAGGCCACATCATCTCTTCCCACGGCACGTGTTTGCAGCTCATCCGTAGCGGAAAGCGTCATGAGTGAAAAACGCCGTCGGCGTTTTTCACTCATGAGCCCTTCTATGATCTCACGGTACCAATTACTGGTTTTATAATCGGGCTCGCCAATGGCAAAGATCCTCATAGCGCCCTTCCTCTCTTAAAAGTTACTTTAAGTTTATTATAGCATCGGGCAAAAGTCAAGTACAGATATTGCGGTAATTTTGCACATTCTTCTCTGATCTTCGGGTACAGCTTCTCGGCCGCCGATCTCATCAAAAGCCGTGTTTCCAGTTTTATATCTGCATTTTCCAATTATTTTATATTATTTTCCAGCAAATTATGCCGATATTCGCGTTTTTAAATTGCTTTCTGCCAAAATCAAGTAAAAAACAAAAAAGGCCGCGTGAAACGCGGCCTTTTTTACCGTCTTACCAGATCTCTTCCAGCGCACGGGCAAGGAGCGCATGCTCCTCCTTGGTGGTGCCTGCCATGGCGGTGGAGTCGATGATCTTGTCATAAAGGATCTGCTTGTTTTCGGCGGTGGGAGCCACGCCGATTTCGGTCAGGGTAACGGGAAGTCCGTGGGAACGCATGCCAGCACGAAAGCCCTCGATCTCGGTCTCGCGGCCGTTGTAGTAAAGCTGAGCCAGAAGGCCCACGCCCACGATCTCACCATGCAGGGCATTCTTTACCTCGTCCGGAAAGAGCGCACGGGACATATCATAGATCTTATGCGCCACAGCACATTGATTGGAGCCGCGGGCCATGCCGCTGATGACGCCTGTGGCAGCCACCGACAGATAGACCAGATCGTAAAGTGCCTTACTGCTCTCCCCCTTGTTCAGCGCCTCCACGGCGGCGGGAAAGAGAGCAAGCATCCGATCATAGGTGCGGCGGCTGAGGGCATAGGAGCAATCCAGCCCCACGTCCACCTCGTCCTCGGGGATACCGCGCACGCGCTGCTCGATCTCGATCAGCTTAGCGGCGGCATCATAAACGCCTGCGGCCAGGAGCCGCTCGGGCTGCTTGCAAAGAATATCCATATCGGCAAGAACCGCATTGGCCTCCCGATCATGATGGAAGCTCCCCGCACGGCGAAAATCCTTGGTGTAGGTCACGCTGAGCGGCGTAAAGCAGGCGCAGGTGGCGGAGGAGGTGGGGATCAGGATCACGGGGCGATTGCTTTTGACCGCCATATACTTGGCGGCATCGCAGACGTTGCCGCCGCCGATGCCAACCACGATATCGGCCTTGGCGAAGGCCTCGGTCGCCATCAGCTCCTCACAGGTCTCCACACAGCAAAAGCCGGTGTACACGTGAACCGAATAGTCGCGTCCGTCGGCCTTCAAGCCGGGTTCGACAGCGGAAAGCGCCAGGGAGAGCGCCGTCTTGCCGCCAATGATGAAGGGCACGCGGCAGTTCAGATGTCCGATCTCGTTCGAAAGGCGGGCGGCCGCGCCCGATTCCTGGATATATCTGCCGCAACCGAAGCGAAAGGAAGTTTCAACTACTCTGGATTTCGTTGCCATGATTCCCCTCAGCACTCGGCCATTTTCTCGGTAAAGCGGCGGGCCAGAGCGGTAATGCCGTCAAAATCCCCTGCCTTGACCAGCTTTTTATCGATGATACCGTTACCGATGCCGATACCGCAGGCGCCCGCAGCCATGAATTCATGGAGATTATCCACATTCACGCCGCCCACGGCCAAAAAGCGGATATGGGAAAGCGGAGCCTTCAGCGCTTTGATATAGGAGGGCTTCAGCTCGGAATTGGGGAAAATTTTGATGAAATCGGCACCGAAATCCCAGGCGGTGGTGCACTCGGTGGGGGTAAAGCACCCGGGGAGGGACACCAGCCCCAGCTCGCGGGTCTTTTTGATCACGGCCTCACGTGCATCGGGAGAAATGATGTACTCCGCGCCCGCCTTGGCGGCGCGCTCCACTTGATCGGGGCGCAGGACGGTGCCGGCACCAATGTGCATTCTGCCTTGAAAGCGCTCACAGAGTGCGGCGATATTGGCGGCGGTCTCCTCGTCAGAGGGATTGCCGCAGGCATTGAAGGTCACCTCCAGCAAGCGGATGCCACCCCGATACATAGCCTCGGCGGTGTTCAACAGCTCCTCGCGGGCAAGGCCGCGGGCAATGACGATAATACGGTGCTTTTGGATGGCTTGAATGATCTCTTCTCTGTTCATAAGATACTCCTTTTTTGCCGCCGCTCTTGCACGGGGCATGATTTTATGGTAAAATGAAGAAAACGCAAGGGGGGGTGAGGGATTGAAATATCTGTTTCGGGACCGCGTGGCGGCGGGGCGAATGCTTTCCGCATTTTTTAAGGAAAGCGGCGATACCCACCCCGATCATCACGATTATCACCCGCATTTTGAGCTCTATTTTCGGCGTGAGCCGATGACGCAGGAAATCACCATGAACGGCGAATCCCTTTCCATCAGCTCCCCCGCGGTGGTGCTGACCGCGCCCTTTCAAATCCATGCCATGTCGCCTGCGGAGCACGGGTGCCCGCGATACGAGCGGCATGTGGTCTATTTTAACGAGCGATTGATCGAGGCGGTGGATCCCCTTTTGCCGCGGAGCTTTTTTGCAAAGAACGCCAACTGCCTGTTTCCGCTGACGGCGGCCGAGGCCGAGCTCCTTTCCCGTGATCTCGATTCCCTGTTTGACGAATCGCTCCCCGAGCGGGAGCGGGCCATGGCACTGGCTCTGCTGCTGATGCGGCTGGACCGCACGGTGGAGCCCGAACGGCGGCGACAGTTCGGCAGGGTGGATGCCTACATTCCCCGTGTACTGCAGTATCTTTACGACCATGCAAGCGAGGCACTGACCACCGAGGAGATCGCGGCGCGATTTCATGTCAGCCGCGCCAAGCTGGATCGGGATTTCCGCGCCTCGGTGGGCGGAACGCTCCACGGGGCGGTGATGGATCTGCGGCTTTCCCGAGCCATGAGCCTTTTGCGGGAGACCGACCGCTCGGTGGCAGAGATCGCCGCCGCATGCGGTTTTTCGTCGGAATATTATTTCCACGCATTTTTCAAGCGAATGGCGGGCAAGACGCCTATGGCCTTTCGCAAGGGGCCTGCGTGACGGATCTATTGTAGCACGAAAGTAGCGCAAATGCAATGATAAAATCCATCACAAAGGGGCAAAATACTAAGATTTTCGCTCAACCGAGCTATAGAGAGATCAAAAAAAGCCGGGGCGGTACGCATTTGCGTACCGCCCTTTTAAAAGCCTTCTCCTCGGGGGAAGGCTAAGGAAAAATTTCACCCAACAATTTTGGATATAACAGATCGCGTAGGAGCTCAACACAATGCGCTCCTGTTGAACGCTTCAATCGTATTAGTTATTCTTCGATCGCCGTACGTTCCAGAATTTTAAAATCGTTATCATCAAAATATTTCAAATTATCAACAGGATCACTTAAATCCAATATCGTATCAGAATCTTGAATATGCCAGCCTTCCGGATTGGCAAAAATAACTTTTTCAGGAAGCGCACCTTCACCAAATAAATATCCGTGAACGTATGTAACATTTTCCGGAATAGTAAATGTGAGTAGTGAAGTGGTCCCGAACACATCCCCTTCCAATCTTTTTAATTTACTATTCTCTTCAAATGTAACGCTTTTTAACTCATAACAGTACGAAAACGCTCCTGACTCGATTATCTCCACGCTTTTCGGAATTTGGATGGATTGAAGTCCTGTATTAGCAAACGCACCGGTTCCTATTTTGCTACACTGGCTATCCGATGCAAAATTCACAGTTTTTAGATTGTCAAAACCCTGAAACATATATTGGGGAATAACTGTAACCTTCGCCCCGATGTTTACCGTTACGCCTTCCTCAGAGCCGGTAGCACTTACAAATGGACCTTCAAGATGATTAAAATCAGCCACAGCTATGGCATTGTAATTTATTTCTGCTAAATTAGAGCAGTCATAAAACATATTCCTACTATTACTCGCAATAGTTGTCACCGTTTCTGGAATCGTAATGGATATCACATTGGAGCAACCCGAAAAGGCATTTTCCGCAATGGTAGTTCCACCGGTAATCACAATGTTTTTCAATGAAGCAGGTACCGACCCAAAAATATATTTAAAAGCGGTGTTTGCACTTCCGTCCTTGGTATTTCCGATAAATGGCACCGTGATGCTCTCCAATGCTGTACATCCCGAAAAGGCCTTACTGCCAATAGTCGTCACAGTGTCACCAATTTTCGCAGAAATCAATCCCGTAAAATTGGCAAAGGCCGACGCGGGAATCTCGGCACCGCCATTGATCTCCAGATACTCCAGATTGGCATTGGTAAATTGACCGATAGCCGCCGTGGGGACGATTGCTTTTGTGATACCGGTACAACCCATAAACGCATCTGTTCCCACCTCGGTCAAACCGCCGGGTAGATTCAGCTCTGTGATCCCTGTGCAGCCATAGAACGCATACGCGCCGATGCTTGTAACCGCTTCGGGAATGGCAAAGGTGGCGGTGATGGTATTCGTTCCGCCAATATATAGATTTCCTGTAATAGAAACAGGATTGGCTGCCGCGTTGGTAAAGGTCATACCACACCAATCGGCCAGGGTACCGGCGTAATCCACGCGGGTCAGGCCCGCACCACTGAATGCGCTCTCGCCAAAGCTTGTCACATCGGCGGGGATCGCGATCTCGGTCAAGGATGTACAATTCAAGAAGGCGTTGGCTCCAATGGCCGTCAGGCCACCGGGCAAGGAGACGCTACTCAACCGGCTACAGCCATTAAACATATTGGAATTCAGTTTGTTATAGTGCAACGCGATGCCCTCCTCCAGAATGGCGCTTTGCAAGGCCGTGCAATCGCTGAAGGCAGAGCTACCAAGGGAGGTCACACTCTTGGGAACGGTGACGGAGGTCAACCCGGTTTCGGCAAAGGCATAACTGCCGATGCTCGTCAATCCTTGGGGCAAGGTAATGGCGATAAGGCCCGTGGCCGAGAATGCATAAGAGTATATCCCTGTCAATGTGGAGGGCAAACTCACACTCTTCAAGGCGGAGCAAGTATTAAAGGCATATTGCCCGATAGTCAGCAGCCCCTCGGGCAAGTTGACGGTTTCCAACAAACTGCAATTTTCGAACGCATTGTTACCGATGCTTGTTACACCTTCCAGCGTTGCGGTCTTTAACGACGTACAGCCATAAAAAATACTCGTCGGCAATGTGGTAACCCCTGCGGGCACGGTGATAGAGGAAAGCGAGGTACAGTTCTGAAACATTCTGGAGCCAATCGTTGTTACACTGTCAGGTAAGGTCACGCCATTCAGCATGGCACATCCCGAAAACGCATCATTACCAATGTTTTTCAGTGCTGTTCCCGCAAAGGTCACATTCTTTAGCAGCGTACTATTTGCAAAAGCCCATGTTTTAATATCGGTTACGCCTGCGGGAATTTCCAAGGAGGTCAGCGAGGTATTGTAAAACGCATAAGTATAGATTATCTTCAAGCTCGGTGGCAACGTCACGCTCTGCAAGGAAGTACAATTCAAAAACGCCCAGGCGCTGATGCTTGTACACACGCTTCCCTTGGCAAAGGTCACGGTCTTAATGTTGGGAGATGTCTTGCCCTCAGCGCCCTCATGTGCGAACAGATAAGTGGGAAGTTTAGTTACATTTGCACCAAAGGTCACGGTGATGCCATTGCCGTTGCTCCCGGCACCCGAGAAGGTGTCGACGCTCAAAGCGTTTATGGCCTTGGCGTTAAAGTTGATTTGGGTCAGATTGATCAGACCCTCAAAGGCTGCGGCGCCGATGCTTGTCACATTGGTGGGGATGGTCAGCGAGGTCAGCCCCTTGCAACCGTTAAAGGCGGAGTCACCGATGGTAGCCAGTGCGCCGTTTGCGGCAAGGCTCAGGAACGAAAGACCTGTACAGCCCTCAAAGGCGTTGGCACCGATGGCGGGCACTCTTGCGCCAAGTGTAACACTCTCCAGCCAGGTACAGCCAAGGAAAGCAGAGTCGGGCACCCCGACATTCCCCGTCAGGGTCACGCGCTTGAGCGAGCTGGGGATATAATAGCTGTTATCCTCGGCCTTGGCGGCGCCGAAAATATAGCCGAAATAGGCAGCGACATCACCGCTTGCGGAGGCCCCCACAAAGGGCAGTGTGATGCTTGCAAGGCCATTACAGCTTCCAAAGGCATTCTGCCCCATCTGCGTTACGGTAGCGGGAACGGTCACTGCGGCCAGCTGTGTATAGCCGTTGAAGGCACGATCCGAAATGCCCGCCACGCGCTTGCCGCCGATATAGGCGGGAATGACCAGGTTATTGATATTGACGCCTTCCTTAAACCCGGTGACGGTCAGCGTTTCCAGACCCGTATAGGTCAAAAGCTCGGCCGAGGTCTCGTTATCCTACTTGGCGTAAAGAGTCACGTCGGTGGCGGGAACGGTGTAGGTCAATTGGGTCAGCGTTTCGTCGGTGAACCAGCCGCCGAAATAATCGCGGGTGTCACCCGGGATCTCGTAGCCGTATTTCAGCGACAGGGTATCGGCCGCGGCGCCGTCGTTGCGCACAAAGGTCAAGGTATAGGCGGTACGGGGATAGTAGTAATTGACCTCCAAGGCGACCTCCGTACTGCCGGTCACCGTCTGTGTGGCGGGCGAGGTAAAGCCCGTATACGCATTGACGGCGGGCGTGATATCCGCGCCGAATGCGATGACATCGGTGGCAGTGGAGACCAGCTCATAGGTGCCGTCCAGCTTCTCCTTCAGATGATTGACGGTGTAGGTCAGCGGGTCGGTGGTGAACTCCAGTCGGATGGTCTCGGTTCCTGTGCCGTTGCGGTAGGTCGCCACCAGGGTGTAGGCCGTATCGGGGATCAAATCCGATACCGTTGTGGCACTTGTATCCAGGATGCCCACCTTGGTATTGCCCCGATAGATCGACAGATCCAGAAGGCTTTGATCTGTTATGGCACTATCCCAATCGAGGGCAAAATTCACGCCCGTGGTGGAAAGGCTGATGTGATCAAACAGCACCACAGCCTTGGTGTAAAAGGCCTTTTGCGCCAAAATATAGGTGCTGATACCCTGCCCGTCCAGGGCGTCATAGGTGGCAAGGATGGCATATTGATAAAGCGTATTGGTGCCAAGGCCATCAAAGGTGATCCGGGTCTCCCCCTTGGCGGCGATCGCCTGCTTGGCCACGATGCTGTTGCCGTCATAGAGCACGGCCTCCAGCTTGCCGTCGCTATCCTTTACCAGATCCATGAGGTCGGTGGCCGTAACGGTAAAGGAGATGCTGTTATAGGCGATGCTCTCGGCCGACACGGCGGCGGTGGGCTGATTCTCGGTATAAACGCCGATCTCAACCGTTCGGTCGCCCTCCATGCGCACATCCTTGATCTCGTTACCGTCCACATACTTGATGGCGTCGATGGTGTATTCCACCACGCCCTCGGCATTGCCCACATTCACCTTGAGGATCAGATTCTCCATATCGGAGCCTTCCTCAAACATATAAGAGGAATATTTCTGACCGTTCAGGGTGAAGGACAGGATCTCGAAGTTATCCGGGTTGTCGATATGCACGGTGATGTAAATATCCTCCCCGGGCTTTGCGTAGTAGCGCTCTTCCCCGCCGCCGACCACATTCAGTGTGTCGGACAGGGGCTTATCAAAGGGATTGGAAAGGTCGCCGCGATCATAATTAAAGTCACCCTGATAGTGCCCCTTATGCTGAGCGCCGCTTCCTTCTCCATTCAGCTCAAGCACGGTCACGTTACCTGTGCTTGCCTGTCCTGCGGTCAGCTCGCCCGAAACCGTCATGCCGGTATAAATGGGCACCTGCTTTGCCAGCATGGGCACCAGAATGAGAACCATGGCGAGAATGATCGCCGCGGCCGCCGCCAGGGCTCCGCCGGTGATAAACCATTTCTTGGGGGATTTTTTCTTTTTGCGGCCGCTCATGAGAAAAATGCGTTGCTTTGTCTGCTTCTCGATGATATCATCGTCAATGCGCGACAGAATCTCGAGCTTGCGTTCCGTATTCTTATCCAAGAGTGATCCCCTCCTTATCCAAAATCGCCTTAAAGCCATCGCGGATCTCGGCCAGGTCGCGATATACGGTATTCTCGCTGACATCCATCAGCTTGGCAATGGTGGAGATGCGATCGGCATAGTAATAGCGACAGACAAAGGCAAAAACCTGACGGTTCTCCAGAGTGCGCAAATAGGCATTCAGGGCCTTTGATACCTGCTCGATGGCGTATTCCTCCTCCACCGACATCTCCCCGGGGAGGCAATCCAGCTCCTCCAGGGACACCGTCATTTCGGACGGGATGCGCTTGGAGGCCGTATTGTGGCGATACTTGTCCACGGCAATGTTGCGCATGATCCGCGAGAGAAACACCTGAAACATAGATGGCCGCGCAGGCGGGATCTTATTCCATGTGCCGAGGTATGTATCGTTGAGACATTCCTCACAGTCCATGTTGTCGTGAACAATGTTGTAGGCGATAGCATAGAGATATTTGCCGTATTTACGGTCGGTCTCCTTGATCGCGGTCTCGTCACGGTCCCAGTACAGATCGATAATGGTTTCATCCGGCAGGTGACCTTCGTTACCGCTGACCGGATTGCGGTTTGATTCTTTCATAACCGTCTCCTTCTTCAAGTGTTTTTGGGAGATACTTTGACCCCTCTATTTCTAACAGTCGTAAAATTTTACGAAATCCACCATGATTTTCGAATTTTTTTTAATTTTTGCAATTTTGCCTTACAGCTCGGCGCGCACCGTACTGCCCCGCGGGGTATGGGTCACCACCAGCTTTTTTTCGATACGCTCACGCAGCTCCGCCACATGGGAGATCACACCGATGGTGCGGGTACCGTCGGACAAGCGATTCAGCAGCTCCATGGCCCGGGACAGGGTCCCCTCGTCCAAGGAGCCGAAGCCCTCGTCGATAAAAAGCATATCCAAGCGGACACGGCTGCTGCGGTTCTGCACCACGTCGGAAAGTCCCACAGCCAGTGCCAGCGACGCCATGAAGGATTCTCCGCCCGAGAGTGTACTGACATCCCGCCAAAGACCCGTACTGCGATCGAGAACCTCCAGATCCAGATCGGCACGGGATTTGAGATCCTTGGCCGTCTCGCGGCAACGCAACACAAAATTGCCGTCGGTCAGCACCGTCAGGCGACGATTGGCCGCCGCCACTACCTCGCGGAAATAGTAACGCTGGACATAACCCTCCAGTGAAAGCTTGGCCTTTCCGTTGGCACCCGCGCCGCTGACAGTGCGATAAAGATCGTCAACGACAATCCACTGCTCTTCGTTCTCCTGCTTTTCACGGAGGATGGAATACAACTCCGAAAGGGCCGTTTCATTTCCTGCCAGCAAGTGGTCCTTGGCGCGATTTTCCGCACGCAATGCCTCCAAACGCGCCTCGCACTGCGCCTTCTCGGCCAACAGTGCGGTAAGATCCACGGAATCGCGGCCTGCAATGCTCTCCTCCAGCTGAGCAAGACGGCCGCGGGTACGCTCCCGCTCCTCGTCAAAGCGGCGCAGGGCTTGCTCCCGACGCTCCAGCTCCGATTCACTGCAAAGGGCTGCACGGTATGCGCTCTCGTCGGCAAAATCCGCGCCCAAAAGCGCTTCTGTGAATTTTTCGCGGGAAACGGTAGCGGATTTTTCTGACAAAGCGGCTCTCTCGGCCGCCGCACTGAGGGCAGCACGGGAGGCGATCAAGGCCTGGGCGGCAAGTCGCTCGGCATCGGCGGCTTGCTCCAATTCGCAGCGCAAGGAGGCAACAAGCTCCTCCTTTTCCGCAAGAGTATGCTCAAGGACTTCGGGGTGCTCGGCGGCGGAAACGCCGCAGGAGGCTAAGGCATCTGCGGCGGTATGCAGTGCCTCCTTGGTGCGTTCAAAAGCGCCCGTCGCGCGATTGAAGCGCTCACGCGCCTGCTTTTCGCGCTTTTCGGCGGCGTCAATGGCCTCGCGGGAAGGGGTTTCCGCAGGGCGATGGGCGGGGGCGGGATGGCTGACCGAGCCGCAAACGGGACAGGGCTCGTCCGCAGAAAGGGCTTCGGCAAGGATACCGGCCTGTCCCAGCCAAAAAAGGTCACGCAGCCGCACGTGCTCCTCCTCGACCGAGCGGCATCGATCCCGCTCCGCCGCCAGATCGGCGGCGACGGCATCAAAGCGCTCCTTGGCCTTGCGGTACGCCGAAAGAGCCACCAAGGCGGTTTTCAGGCGTCGGATCTCCTCCTCGGCCACGGGCAATTCCAATGCCCGCTCACGGACCTTTTGCAGGGCTAAAGTAGCCGTATCTGCCGTAACGGTACAAATTTTTTCGGTGTTTTTGCATTTTTCCAGTGCCAGCGCGGCATCACTTTTTTCCTTCTCCCGCGCAAGGGCTGTCACCTCAAGGGGGCGGATGCGCAAGGCACTGTGGGACGCGCGGATGGCCGCACGCTCGGCATTCAATTCATCCTCTCGGGCGGCGGAAAGCTCGGCCGCACGGATCAAGCTATCCCGTTCGGTCATGCGGGCATTGTGCTCCTCTCCCGCACGGATCGACAGGGTCAGATCTTCCACCTCCTGTTGCACCGTGCGCTCGGCGGCTTGTCCCTCCTCCAAAGAATTGGACAAGGCCTTGTTATACGCCGACAGAGCCGTGGCAAATGCGGCGGGATGCTCCCCCGCCCCGTTTTTGGCGCGTTCGAATTCCAATGCCTCCTCTGCATCGGCAAGACATGACGCACGGGCAACAATAGCGCGGGTGCGTGCCAACAGCTCCTCCCGCTTGGTGCGGCACAGGCGACTTTGATCGCGCAGAGATTCCTCTGCACGGGCATAAATTTCTGTATGGAACAAATTTTGAAACATGGCTTTGCGCTCGTCGCTCCCGGCGTTGAGAATCCGCAGAAAATCGCCCTGGGCGATCATCACGGTGCGGGAAAACTGACGGCGATCCAAGCCTATGATCTCGCGGATGCGGGCATCCACCTCATCGATGCGGGTGATCACGCGATCCTCACCCTCCACGGAAAGTGTCGCCACAGAAGCCTCCAGCGTGGTGCCCTTTCCCCGCTTTTTGGCCCGCTCATATTCGGGACTGCGGGTTACGGTACAGATCTTATCCCCTTCGGAAAAGACAAAACGCACATAGGTAGGCGTTTCGGCATCGGCATAATCGGAGCGGAAGGACTTGCCCGAGCGGCGCTCCTTGCCGCCGCTGGCCTCACCGAACAGAGCAAAGGAAATGGCATCGAAAATACTGGTCTTACCGGCACCCGTCTCACCGGTCAAGAGGAAAATGTGACCGTGAAAGGGGGTAAAATCCACCACCGTTTCGGCGCGAAAGGGGCCGAAAGCACAGAACTCCAGGCGAATGGGCTTCATTCGCTCACCTCCTCATCCAGCAGCTTTTTCATCATGGCAAGACGTGTTCCGTCCGGAGCTTCGCCATGCTGTTTTTCATAAAATTCGGCAAAAAGAGACAACGGATCGCGATTTTCCACACCTTCTGCCGGATTTACATCCTCCTCAAGAGTGGTACGGCGATTCTCGACAGCAAAGCGCAACAGATTGGGATAAACGGTCTGCAGAGCGCCGCGGGCATCCGGAGGCACATCGTCATCGGTGACCACGGCACGAATGTAATCCTCGCTGTATTCCCCTGCCAACAGTGCGGAAAGCGATCCCCGTATTTCCCGCATATCATGAGGGGCATGAAGAGGAATTTCTCGCCACGTCGGGGCACTTTTTTCTTCAAACTCCAGAATAGTGACCGACTTGTGGTGATGCACCTCGGAGAAGGAATATTTCAAGGGTGAGCCCGCATAGCGCACATTTGGCCCCAAGGTCTGGGGACCGTGCAGATGCCCCAGGGCCACATAATCAAAACCCCGGAAGAGATC
This sequence comes from Clostridia bacterium, assembly GCA_017451735.1. Classification (GTDB taxonomy): domain Bacteria; phylum Bacillota; class Clostridia; order Oscillospirales; family CAG-272; genus Firm-07. The sequence goes on along the minus strand of JAFTNU010000050.1, from coordinate 48,152 downwards.
GATCGGCAACGCCTCGGCCGTTCCCACAGGATTGATCTCGGAATCGGACGTGCTTCCGCCTGCCACAAAAGCATGCGCAAGCAGAATATGACGATCGGCCACGGAAAAATCGATATGGGAAAGGACTGCTCTCATGGCATCGGCGGCCGTCTCGATCTCCCCCTCCAGAAAGGGGCGCAACGCGGCAGTGCGGGCAAAAGAGACCATGTGGACGGCTACGCGCTTGTCCCCCGTCAACACAACGGTATGGGGGCGACCGCGGCAAACGCCCGCCGTATGAATACCCCCTGCGTTCAGGATATCGCCGCAGAAGGAAAGCCGCTCGGGGCTGTCGTGATTCCCTGCAACGAGAAATACGGGGATCTTGGCCTTTGAGAGTGCCGAGAGAAAGCCGGAGAACAAATTCACGGCCTCGATGGAAGGCACGGGTCGGTCATACACATCTCCTGCGATCAGAACACCGTTGACCTGCTCATGACGGGCGATCTGCAGGATCTCGTCAAGCACCGTCTTTGCATCCTCGATCATGGAGCATTCCAGCACCCGTTTCCCCAGATGCAGATCGGCTGTATGTAAAAATTTCATTTTCATATCCTTTCTAAAACAGGCTGTCATGCATGCATGACAGCCTGTTTTATCTCGTTTAAAATAGCGTACTCACTCTGTCGGCTCGGGCGGGATCTCCTCGGTCACACCCACCACAGTCAGCAAGAAGGAAAGCACCGTGCGCGGTGTGACCCGATAGTCTCCCCAGGCGGCCTTGAGCTCGTCCCGCGCCCCCGTCAAGCGGGTATAAATGGGCTCAAAGCGCGCCTCGGGAACGGTGGCAAGGTTCACATACTCGGGCATTTTTTCGGCCTTGTCATCGGTCTTGACGGTAAGAGAAACAGCGAAACGGTGTTGCGTTTCGTTGATCTTGACCGCGTTGACAGAAACGTTGAAGCCATCAATGGTCTTGTCAAAGCCGCCTTCAAACACCCGTGTCTCCTCACCCTTGGTCAAGGACAGGGTGAAGGCGTCGTCATGACGATCGGCAAAAAGAGTGCCCGTCACATACACGGCAGTCTCGCCGGAGGCCGGGGTCTGCGCGTAGCTCAATTCCGATTGATAACGGCGGATCCCATCCTTGAGCACGCGATACGTCAGGGTGCGCGTCACCTCTTTGTAGGTGACGCGGATCACATTCGTCTGATCGTCACTCAAATCAAGTGCAAAATCAAAGATCTGTGTACCGTCAACGGTGTGAGAGAGCTGTGCCGTTTCGATGATGCCGCTCATGCGGCCGATGACGGCATTGAGCTGCACCGTAAAAGCGGGCAGTGCGTCGATCTTGGCGCATAGCTCCTCAATGCTGATATCGGAAGCGATAAAATTTTCGACCTTGTCGCTCCATTCGGTGACCACGGTACCATTTTTCACCGATGTGACGGTATCACGGGTTGCGGCGATCTCACGTAATTCGCGGCAGAACGCTTTGTCCTTCACGGCCTTGGCACGGGTATCACGCAAGGCGCGGGAAAGCACTGCATTATCCACAGTAGCGGAAATATGGATCCTGCCGTTATCGGCGTAGCGGCTGTGCGGAGCGTATTCGGTCAGAATCTTGAGAAAATCCTCTGCCAGCTCGTCGGAAAGCTCCAACAGATCACCGACCGAGCCGTAGAGTGTAAACAGGCTGTTTTTCAGCTTGTTTACATCGGCGGCGGTTCCCTCGTCGACCTCGGGTCGGGCAAAATCGGTCCGGCTATTGTTACGAAAGATCGAATTTTCAAGATCCGACGCAAGCGTACCGAAATGCACGCCGAAATCGGTGGATCCGAAGAATGCCACCGAGGAAAGGGCCATTTGCTCGGTGGTCAGATAGATGTCTCCGTCATAGAGCTTGCCGCCCACGGTCACGGAGCCCGAAGCCGTCAGCTGCTGCCCCTCACGATCAAACCAAACCTTGGCAGAGGCCGCCTCCAACGGTGTCACGGCCAGGTCGGTGCCGCCGAATCCCACTTCGATCGACCCGCTTTCCAATGCCTCGAGCAATACCTCAAAAACCTCGCCTCCAAAGCGGCGATCGATGGTTTTTTCTAAAGATTTTTTAACATAATTCAGCGGTTTTGTAACCGCCGCACATCCCACAAGAGTGCCGCCCAGCAAAAGAAGTGCCAGCAACAGTGAAAGGAACCGAATACCGCGCTTCATGTTGCCCTCCTTATCATTTATAAATCATATGAATTATTATATGCTAAAACAAGGCATTTGTCAATGGAAAAGCACGGGAAAGGAAAAATCGGCGCGAAAATGGGTGATGTTTTTGGTGGAGAATTTGAAAATCTAGTAAGTGCGAGCATCGCATTTGACTAGTCAAATACAACTATGGGCTAAGCCCAAGCACATATTACAAGCAGAAAGAGCAAACACGCAAGACGAAAATCTTGTATGTCTGCTCTTTGTCTGTTCGTTGAGTTTAGAGTTATGAGGCTCGTTTTCACTCGCCGTTATGAATTTGCTACGCAAATGTTATGATATGATTGCCCATCAAGCCTTAAGCTTGGCGAAGCCAATCATAACGATGCAAAGCATCTCATAACTGATAACTTGCCCACAAGGGCAATCATAGCTTAGCGTGAATACTCCGCTTGGAGTATCACGCTAACCGCGCCGATTTTGTGTTGATTTCTATGATTCCTCGTGATCGTACGCCCGCACCACCAAAGCGGCTGTCGCCTGCCCTGCCGTGTACCACAGAAAAGCACCGCAGGCGGCCAGGAAAGAATAGAGGGTGGTAATTCCGCCAAAGGCACGAATATGCGCCATGGCAAGATATACGACCGAAAGGGTATTTTCCACATTACCGAAATCCAAGTGCATGGCGATCGGTGTGGAAAACAGAAGGACGATCACCAAAATGATCTCAAACACCACAAATGTAATATAGGGAGTCAGGATCATACTGCGCAGGCGAGGGGCCACCTTTCGCATGGCTCTTCTTCCCCGCTCCTTTTTGGGCAACCGATCTTTTTTGAGAAAAAGTACCCGTAAAAGCGAAAAGAAAACATCCAGCCCGGCAAGAAAAATCAAGGGGATCCATAAAATGCCGGCCAAGTCCAGAACCAATGCGGCAACAGAGACAAAATCCGGGCTCTCTCCCCCCGTCGCCAAGGCTTGGAAGGCGGAAAGGATACTGTTCAGATCATTTACGAGTGCATCGGTCATAGCAGAAATATCGATGCCCCGACCCACGGTCGTAATAGGTAAAAGGAAGAAGGACGCAACCAACGCCCCGCAGGCAAGGATGGTCAGCACCGCAACGGCCTTGATGCACTTAAAAGGCGCTTTGGCCAGTACACGGTATGGAAAAAGGACGAATTCGCTTTCACGCTTGGCATAAGCGGCAAGGTTGTGCAAGGAGGCCAGGGCAGGCAGGAGTACACAGGCTAAGATCCCCATAACGCAAAGAGATTCCAATGTGGGCAGTACCCGCTGCATGCTCATATCTGCCGCATCGAGCCCACGCCCCACGCAATACCAGATACGCAGCAATAAGGTGCCGAGCAACGGCGCAAAGGTGGCACCAAAGCCGCCAAGCAGTGTCAGATTGGTGAAGGTACGGATACGCAGGATCCTGCCACCCGTAATCAGAAGAAAGACGGCGGAAACGGCGCACAGAAGCACACACACCACCATGACCAGCATGGGGAGTAAGAACGGCAGAAGATCGGTCATGCCGTTTATCAGATCGGGCAACAACGAGGCGGGTGAAACGGTATGCAGGAGAGTAACCGATTCCCCCAGGGTCGCCTCGGCAATCTCACTGACGGAATTGGTCTCGTAAGCGGCGCCTGCAAGGCGCTCCATCAAGAGATAAAGATAAGAATTGCCCGAAAGAGACGAGAAAAACAAGCTCTTATCCAATAGTACGAAGGTATCAAAAAAGAAATAGGCTAAGGGCAAAAAAAGTGCGATCGCTTGCCAGAATACCATTTTGGCGCGCAAGGGCGGCTTGCGGCGTTTTTTCTTTTTCTCCTCCGGCGAGCTCTCAACGGGAACAGGAGGCGGGACAGGAGGCGTTGCACCGGGACGCATCATAGCGCCGCATCGGGGGCAGAAATCTTCTCTTGTTTCGGTACCGCAAGTATTACAGATCAAGCCGTATGCCTCCTTTCTCAATATTGATTTTATTATACGCACAAACGGGGCGTTTGTCAAGATATGGGTCAAATCTTTCCGATGCGCCTACGGAAAAGGACTCCATAAGCAAAGCCCCCGCCCGATTGGGCGGGGGCTTTGCTTATGGAGCTGCTAATCGGATTCGGACCGATGACCTCGTCATTACCAATGACGTGCTCTACCGACTGAGCTATAGCAGCATGTTGTCGTGACAACGGTGCTATTATATCAAAATCGTATCGGCTTGTCAAGAGGTTTTTCGAATATTTTTTCGATTTTTTTATTTTTCGCGATTTTTTGCGGCATTGCGCTTGAGCGGTTGACAATTTCCTTTTTATATGATATACTAAAATTTACTTATTATCACTTTAAAGTGTATCGGAGGTTTACCATGAGCGAACTGCACGAGCTCCCCAAAACCTACGCCCCCGGCGAGTTTGAGGAGCGCATTTATAAAAATTGGTGTGAAAAGGGCTATTTCACCCCCAAGATCGACAAGAAAAAGAAGCCTTATACCATTGTGATGCCTCCTCCCAACATCACGGGGCAGTTGCACATGGGCCATGCTCTGGATAACACGCTGCAGGATATTCTCATCCGCTACAAGCGCATGAGCGGCTACTGCGCTCTGTGGCTTCCCGGTACCGATCACGCATCCATTGCCACCGAGGCAAAGGTGGTGGAGGCACTGCGTAAGGAAGGACTTTCCAAGGACGATGTGGGCCGTGAAGGCTTTCTCAAGCGCACCTGGGAATGGAAGGAGCAGTACGGCGGACGCATCGTGTCTCAGCTCAAGCGCATGGGCTCCTCCTGTGACTGGTCCCGCGAGCGCTTCACCATGGATGCGGGCTGCTCTGAGGCGGTCAAGGATGTTTTCGTCCGTCTTTACGACAAGGGTCTTATTTACCGTGGAAACCGCATGGTCAACTGGTGCCCCACCTGCGTGACCTCCATCTCCGACGCCGAGGTGGAATATGAGGATAAGCCCGGCAACTTCTATCATCTGCTCTACCCCGTCAAGGAGACCGGTGAAATGCTGGAGCTGGCAACCACCCGCCCCGAGACCATGCTGGGCGATACGGCCGTGGCCATCAACGCCGAGGACCCCCGCTATGCCCATCTCCACGGCTGTCACGTCATTCTGCCCCTGATCAACAAGGAGATCCCCATCGTGTGCGACGAGCACGCCGATATGACCAAGGGCACGGGCGTGGTAAAGATCACCCCCGCTCACGACCCCAACGACTATGAGGTGGGCCAGCGGCACAATCTGCCCATGGTGCGCATCTTTACCTACGATGGTAAAATGACCGGCGCCGAGGACAAGGCAGCCGCCGATAAGCTGTTTGAAAAGGGCACCGCCCCCGTGGGTGAGCCCGAGGTGCTGGATTGCGGCAAATACGCCGGCATGACCACCGCCGAGGCGCGCAAGGCAATCCTTGCCGACCTCAAGGAGCTGGGACTGCTCAAGGAGGTGGAGCCTCTGGCGCACAACGTGGGCACCTGCTACCGTTGTCATCAGGTGATCGAGCCTATGGTCTCCAAGCAGTGGTTTGTGAAAATGGAGCCCCTGGCAAAGCCCGCCATCGCCGCCGTGCGCGAGGGACGCACCAAATTCGTGCCCGAGCGCTTTGAAAAGAACTACTTCCACTGGATGGAAAACATCCGCGACTGGTGCATTTCCCGTCAGCTGTGGTGGGGACACCGCATTCCCGCCTTCTACTGCGACGACTGCGACGAGCTGGTCGTCACCAAGGAGGCAAGCGCAAAATGCCCCAAGTGCGGCAAGGAGATGCGTCAGGACCCCGACACCCTGGACACCTGGTTCTCCTCGGCGCTGTGGCCCTTCTCCACGCTGGGCTGGCCCGCCAAGACCGAGGAGCTGGACTTCTTCTATCCCACCAACACCCTGGTAACGGGCTATGATATCATCACCTTCTGGGTCTCCCGCATGATCTTCTCCGCCCTGGAGTATACGGGCAAGGAGCCCTTTGACACGGTGCTCATTCACGGTCTGGTGCGTGACGCCAAGGGACGCAAAATGTCCAAGTCCCTGGGCAACGGCATCGACCCGCTGGCAGTGATCGACCAGTACGGCGCGGACGCACTGCGCTTTGCCCTGGCCACGGGCAACTCCCCCGGAAACGATATGCGCTTCTCCGACGAGAAGATCGAGGCGGCACGCAACTTTGCCAACAAGCTCTGGAACGCCTCTCGCTTTGTGCGCATGAATCTGACCATTGACAAGGTCGAGCTCCCTGCCGCCGACAAGCTGGCCGCCGAGGACAAGTGGATCCTGACCGCCTTCAACGGCGCCGTGGCAGGCGTGCGCAACGCGCTGGACAACTACGAGCTGGGCATTGCCCTCTCCACCCTTTACGATTTCGTCTGGGATGTGTTCTGCGACTGGTATATCGAGCTTTCCAAGGCGCGCCTTTCCGAAAAGGGCACCGAGGGCAATCTCGTGGCGCAGAATGTCATCGCCTTTGTGCTGGACGGCATTCTCAAGCTGCTCCATCCCTTTATGCCCTTTATCACCGAAGAGATCTATCAGTCCCTGCCCCATGACTGCGAGAGCATCATGATCGCGGATTATCCCACGGTCAACGGCGCCTTTGACTTCACTGAGGACGCGGCACGCATGGAGCGCGTGATCGCCGTGATCCGCGCCATCCGTGCACGGCGCAACGAGATGAACGTGCCCCCCTCCCGCAAGGCGAAGATCTTTATCGAGACCCGCTACGGTGAGAGCTTCGGTGTGGGCACCGAGGCATTCTTCAAGCGCCTGGCATCGGCTTCTGAGATCGCGGTTGCCGAGCGCTTTGATGCCGACGCCATTTCCGCTGACAACGCGGTACAGATCGTGACCGATTCGGCCACCGTCTATCTGCCCCTGTCCGATCTGATCGATCTGGAAAAGGAAAAAGCAAGGCTTGCCGCAGAGCTTGCCCGTCTGGACGGCGAGATCGAGCGCGCAAACAAGAAGCTTGCCAACGAGAGCTTTACCGCCAAGGCGCCTGCCGCCGTGGTAGAGGGTGAGCGTGCCAAGCTTGCCAAATATATGGAAAACCGCGACGGCGTTGCCGCGGCACTCGCAAAATTGAAATAATGCTTTTCTTTAAGGCACCAAGGGAGTCTCCCTTGGTGCCCTTCCCTTTTCTGCAGACATGTCAAAGCGCAGAAATAGGATTCTTGACAAATGCACCATTTTATAGTAAAATAATTATATTAAAACTGTCTTGCGGAGGTCGCCATGAAAAAGAAATGGTTCGCTTGGCTTGCCATGCTGCTCTCCCTTTGTTTGCTTTTCTCATCCTGCTCTGCGGGAGGGGCTTTTGAGCCTGCCCTTTTCCAGGTGGCGCGAGCGTCGTTTTCCTCCTTTTTCAACAAGGCAACCAATCTGCTTTCCGGCAACCGTCCCCTGTTTTTGGATGACGCCTGCCGCTTCTCACTGGTGACCGACGGTACGTGTGCCGAGCAGGTGGATGCCACGGTGAATGCCATTCTGGCAAAGACCGGCGTGGACCTGAAAAGCTCCACCGATGACAGCAATCCGAAATTTCGCATTGGATTGGATCTGACCGACTCGATCACCAACGCCGATTACTACATCGGGTTTTCGGGCGAGGATCTCATCGTCACCGCAAAGAATGAGCCCATGCTCCGCCAAGCCCTTCTTTACTTTGAAGCAACCTTTATCAACGGCTCAAGGGCCAATCTTGGAGACGGCTATTTTTACATTCCGGAGGATCTTGCCTGCTTCGGCGAGAAAAACGACCTGATCGATGAAGAGGGCTCCCCCCTTTATACCATCATCTACCCCGAGAACGCAGACAAGACATCCTCGGCCGCCATCGGCTCTCTGCGGGCATCCATCATGGCGGCAAGCGGCGTCAATCTCACCCTGCAATCCGACTTTTTCACCCCCGACAATGTGGAGGAAAGCCGTGAGATCCTGGTGGGACTGACCAACCGAGAGGAATCCGCGGCAGCCGCAACGGGGTTGGATCATGCCTCTTACCGCATCGAAATTTCCGGCAATAAGGTCGTGATCGTAGCCGCCAATGGCTATATGCTGCAAAAGGCCGTTGACCGTTTTACGGAATTGTTCATTCCCCCAAGAAGCGCGGACGGCTCCGGCGAGGAAAATCGCCTTGCCCTGCCCATTTCCTTCTCTCTTTTCTACACCGAGTCCGTGTTACTGCTGGCCAAGGACCGCTATACCCCCTATACGCTGATCTACGCCTCGGACATCGATACCAATGGCATCAACCGCATCGATCAATTCGTTTCCACCTTCAACAGAATAACGGGAGCGCACCTGACCGCCGCTTCCGATGCGCAAGTTTCTGCTCAAGCGGCCACAGGCAAGGAGATTTTAATCGGTAAGACCAACCGAAGCCCCGATATCACCTCCGACACCGATTGGAGCATTGCGGTCTCGGGAGAACGCATACAGGTCTCGGCGGGAAGCACCACGGCTTTGCGCTATGCACTGAATGCCTTACTGCAACAGATATACGAATACGGCATGAAGCAAAACGCCGTAGCGGAAAGCAACGGCCATCCAATGGCGATAGATCTACCCCTGGTCTTTTTCCCCACAGACATCGCCTTGCAGGGGAATGTCCCCACAACAACGCCGCGATAAAAGCAAGCGTCTTTGAAAAAGTACATATGCAAAGAGGACCAAACAGCAACTGCTGTTTGGTCCTCTTTATTTGCTTGCATCGGGCCTTTACCCTTTTTTGCTTTCGTTATGCTTTTTTCTTCAGATTGGATATGCAGATGCCGCCCGAGATCAGCAAAAAGGCAATCAAGTATTGGGGCTTTAAAATATCCTCATGCAAAAGAAGCGCACCGACGGCGCAGGCGAAGATCGGTTCGGCAAATTTGATGATAAACAGCCCCGATAGCTCCCGCCCCTTGACGATCGAAAACCAAATGCAATAGCTGATGATCGAGGCAAGGCAGATGTAGACGAAAATCCACAGATCGGCATTGAGCGCCAGCTCTACCCTGCCGCCCATGGCAAGTCCCAAAATCAGCAGCACCAGACCGCCGAACAACTGCGAAACGCCCGTAACGGTCAGCGGCTCCACCCTTTGCAAAACCTTTTTGCTGACGATATTGGAGGCGACGGTACAAAGGGATGCCAGCACGACCAGCACCTCTCCGATGCCAAAGGAAAGGACGCCGCCGTCGATATTGATCGCCAGCACGCCGCAAAGCCCCAACACTACGCCGATCAGCTTTTGCGGGGTAAGGCGGTCCTCCTTGAAGAACAGAAAGGAAAAGCAGACATACAACAGAACGCCGATCTGCTTGAGCAAAGCGGTCTTGGAGCTGTCGGTGAACAGCATGGCGCTGTAGGTCAGGCTGTAATGCAGAATGATGGCAAACAGCCCCGATAGCAGGATGGGCAGAATCGTGCTCCTTGTGGGAAGAAAGGCGCGGCGGTACCTAAGCAAGCCCCACAGTGAAATGATCCCGCCGCAGACCGTAAACCGGAGCCCCACGAACAGCAGAATATCGGCAGTGCCTTGAATGCGGTAGGCGCTATACCCCAGCTTGACGGCAGGATACAGCGACCCCCAAAGGAGCATCACCAAAAGAGCAAGCAGCAGAGATCTCCTTGTGCTCATCTTAATCGCAAACCTGCAAGACGACCTTGCCGATATTTTCACTGCGCTCCAGAATGCCGTGCGCCTCCTCTGCCTGCTCAATGGGCAGAACGCGGTAGATGGAGGGGCGGATCTCCCGACTCTCGATCTTTGGCCAGACGTTTTTGACCAGCTCGGAGAGGATATACGCCTTAAAGGCGGGGGTACGGTTGCGGAGCATACTGCCCACCAGGTGCAAGCCCTTGGTCAGCAGGGGGCGCAACTGCACCGTAGTCTCGATGCCCGCCAGCGTGGAAATGACCACCCAATAGCCGCCACGCGCCATGTAAGGCAGGCTCTTACCCAGCGTCTCGCCCGAAAGGCAGTCCATGGAGACGCTGACGGGGGTGCCGCTCCGCTCCTCCTCTGCCAGCACCGCTGCCACGTCCTCGGTGGTGGAATTGATGATGCGATCCGCCCCCAGATTTGTGATCTTGGCGGCGATCTCATCGGAGAGCACCGAGGTGATGACTCTGGCACCGAAGGCCTTTGCCATGGGGATGGCGACCGAGGCAAGCCCACTGGCGCCTGCGGGAATGAAGGCGGTCTGCCCCGCCTCCAGATGTCCCTCGATAAAGAGGTTCAGATAGGAGGTGGCGTATGCCTCCGGCAGGGCCGCTGCCTCTGCCATAGAGAGCCCCTTGGGAACGGGCATGAGCATATCGTACTTCACCGCCACGTACTCGGCGTATCCGCCGCCACCCAAAAGGGCGCAGACCTTGTCGCCCACCTTCCACGCCGACACCTTGGCGGCTTCTCCGCCCACCGCGGTGATCACCCCCGCGATCTCCAAACCCATCCACTCGGGACAGCCTGCAGGCGAGGGGTATTTGCCCTGCCGCTGTAACAGATCGGCACGGTTCAGTGCCGCGGCGTGGATCTTGACCAGCACCTCGTCGGGCTTGATCACAGGGTCGACAACCTCCGACCAGATCAGATTTTTGTTTTCATCGATCAGCATTGCTTTCATTATCAATTCCTCTTATCAACCGTTTTTTTCAAGATATTCGTCCATGCGGACATTGACCGGGCTTTCGGGCGGCGTATAACCCTTCGGAATATTTCCGATCTCGAGCTTTAGTCCCTCGTACATCGGCATCAGCTCCTCCTGCCTGAGCCCTGTGAGCGCAAGCACCTTGGAATTGTCTGTTATTCTGTGAAATAATCTCGCGTATTCCAGCTGCCAGCGCACGTTGATCTTCCCCTCGGGGCTTAATATGAAGAGATAATCCTCTTTATCGACCCATACTGCCTCAAGCCCGACCAGCTCACGGTAATATTCGGCAATCTCGCCCCAGGTCCTGTGCTCTGCCGAGCACACGTTGTAAAATTCGCGCTTTGCCTCGTCCTTAAACAAAATACGCGCGATCATTTTGGCAACGTCGCCGCCCCAGCTGAGGGTTGCCGGCTTATCCTTTGCCTGAATGGGTAAAACCACCTTCTTTCCCTGCAGTGCCCGACCGACACAGTTTTTCAGCTCCAGGGTGACAAGCTGGAGCCGCATGGTAGAAAAGGTGGTGGCGGGACGAACCACCGTCCAGTTATCATAAGGAGATGCAACCAACAGATCCTCGTCCCTTGCTTTGTGAATACAGTAATCATTGGATGCCCTCAATTCCTCGTCCTCGGAGGAATCCCACAGGCGCGGAGAGCTCTCCTTGATCGGCACCTCCTTGTCATCGTATACGCGGCAGGAGGAAAGAAAAATATAGTGCTCCGTGTTTTCCAAAAAAAGCCTGTAGTAATCGGAAAAGGCGTGCTTACCGTAATCCATAAAGTTGACGATGCCGTCAAATCCCTGTGCGAGCAGGGGGCTTAAAAAAGCCTGATCAAAGGCATCTCCCTTGATATAGCTCACACTCTCACAGCAGGGCGCGGCATCGTCAAGCGATACGCCCGTAACGGCATAGCCAAGCCCTGCCAGCTCGGGCACCAGATATCTGCCCATGGCGCCGGTAGCGCCGAGCACCAACACTTTTTTCATCTTGAATCTCCTTTCATCTTCCGGTTCGGTAGACCACTTCTCCGTCGGAGACGGTCAGCACGCATCGGTAGCCCTCGGTGCCCTGCACACGGTTCCCTGCCTTGTCGGTCAGGTCAAAGGGCTCGGCGGCGCGGTCGTCAAAAACGGCAATATCGGCGCATCTGCCCACCGCCAGGTGCCCCCACTCCCGCTCCTTGCCAAGAGCTGCGGCAGGCGCGGAGGTGACGGCTCGGAAAATATCCGCCTCACCCATGCCGACGGCTTTGGCGATATTCATACACATGGTCATGCCGTAGCGTCCGCCCCGCTTATAGGCACTGGATCTGGTGATGTCGGTGCTGATGGTGTTGGGCAGAATCCCCTGCCGCACGGCGCTCTCCAGCACCGCAAAATCGGTATGAACGTGCCCTGCCATGCCTGCGTCAATGATCACGCCTCGCGCCCTTGCCCGCTTCATAACCTCAAATCCACCATCCTCCGACGCCTTGTTAACGCCGCCGTGAAAGGCGTGGGTGAGAATATCCCCCGACGCCAAGGTATTCAATATCTCGGCCATGGGAACGGGTGAATTGGAGCAATGCACCATCACACGAAGCCCCCTTGCGTGGGCAAAATCGCAGGCCTCCCGAAGCGGCAAGATATCGGTAACCTCGGACATTTTGGTATCAAAATAGGCCTTAATTCCAGCCGCTCGGTCGCCAAAGCACGACAACCGTTCCTCCGTTTCGGTGAAATCGGCGCGATTGCTTTGAAAGCCGACCTTTGCAAAAATCACGTTTTTCAGCATAAAGGAATCCGCCAGCGCCCTGTCGCCGTGCGCCCCAGAGGCGTCTGCCGCCGCAGTCACACCGAAGGGAAAGCAGCTCATCTCCGCCTGTATGCCGAATTTATGCGAGGAGATCCCCCGCATATGGACGTGGATATCCACCAATCCCGCCGAGACGATCTGACCTGCGGCGTCATATGTAAAATCGGCAGGCTCCGAAAGGTGATCTTCGATTTTCGCAACTCTGTCTCCGTCGGTCAGAATGTCGGCACGGGAAAAGGCTTCGCCGTCCCACAAGCGACCGTTTTTAATCAATATTTTTCCCATTGAAGCGCACGCCTCCCACGATTTCGGAAAGAACCTTTTGCACCAGATAATCATGCTCATAGGTGAAGGGATTCTGCTTGGTGCCCCGGATATAAGCATAAAAATCCCGCATCATGTCGTCATACCGTCCGTGATGGGTGTTATCCTCCGTGGGAACGGTGATCTTGCAGTCCTCATAGGTATTCCCGTTCATAGCAGTATCCGCATAGGTCATCCGAATTCCTTTTTCCAAGGGGCAGATGTTGACGGTGCCCTTGCTCCCCGAGACCATCAGCTGACGTCTGCCGTACCCGTTGACCTCCACCGAGGAAACAAAGATGCGGGCCAACGCCTTGTCGTATTCGAGAACGGCAAGGTTGTTATCCTCAAAATCAACACCGTCCATCCCCGTATGCTTTAAAAATGTGGTGATCCTTTTCGGCTCACCCATCATATAAACGATCAGGTCGACCAAATGACTGCCGAGAATATACATGATACCGCCACCGAAATTGGTGAGCCATTGCTTGTATTTTGGCGGATGGAAGGTACTCATTTCGGCATTGATCGAATAGATCTCACCCAGATCGCCGTTTTTGATATGCTCAAAGCATTTGAGCACCGCGGGATTGTAGCGGTACATATAGCCCAGCTGAACCACCAGATTCTTGGCCTTGGCGGTGTCAAGCACGTATCGATACTCCTCCAAAGTGCCGCTTGCGGGCTTATCCATGTGAATGTGCTTCCCTGCATCCACGCACATTTTGGCATATTTGGTCAGATCCCACACGTCGCTTTCGATCAGCACCGCGTCAGAGCCCTCGATGATCTGCTCCACGCTAAGGCGCGGCAGCCCCTCATACCCCGGCTTGTCGCCCCGCTTTTCGATCCAGCACTCGTTTTCCTCGGCATAGCCGATCACCTCAAACAATTCGGGGAATTTTCTTGCCGCCTTCATCTTGGCCTCGCCGTGGTTGTGGCCGATGCCGATCTGCCCGATTCTGATTTTTTTCATTTGATCTCCCTCCAATCAAATACGGTTCCGATGGGAAACGCAGGGTCATCGCAGAGCTGATTATAGATTTCGGGGGCATCCACGGGGGATACCACGCGGGAAACGATGGGGGCGACTTGAAGGCGCCCTGCGGAGATCATATCAAGGATCGCCTTGCAATCGTCCTGATGGGTCCAGTGATGGGGGTAGGACTCGAATTTCGGGCGCACGAAGTTGTGAGCGCCGATCAGCTTGACGCCGGGACGGTGCACCTGCGTGTAGTAATCCACCGCACAGTCCGAGACCCGTGTACAGCCCAACAACGAAATACGTCCCATGGGAGCTGCACATTTCAGTGCCTGCTTCATGGCGGCGGAAACGCCCGTGACCTCAACCGTGGCACACACGCCCCTTCCGCCCGTAGCCTCCTTGACCTGCTCGACGAAATTGGGGGCGGAGGGATCAAAGGCATAATCGGCGCCCAGCTGCAGTGCCAGCGCACGGCGGGCGGGATTGAGATCGGCGGCAATGACGGGATTGGCGCCGTTCAGGCGGCAGAATTGAGTTGCGAAAATACCGAGCAAGCCCTGACCCATGACCATGGCGCTCTCCCCCAATTCGATCTCCAGCTTCCGCACGCCGCCAAGCCCCATAGAGGCAATGATCACAAACGCCGCATCCAGCGAGGGGACGGTATCGTCCTTGACCTTGGTCACATCTGCCTCGGGTCTGATGTTATATTTTGCGTGCTTACCGTGATAGATCAGCACGCGATCCCCTACCGCAATACCCGTGACGGCAGAGCCGACCGCAAGAACACGTCCCACGCCGCAGTAACCCAGAGACTTGGGAAACCTCTGCCCCGTGTTTTTGGTTGCCAGAAGATTCGCCCGCTCGGTACCTCCGCTGACCACGGTATATTCGGTTTCGGCCAGCACCTCGTTTTCCTTGATGTCGCGCACATCCACTTCCAACAGCTCCGCCTTATGAATATCCGTAAAAAAGATCTGCTTGTTTTTCATATATGCCTCCGGTTACTTCTTGATTTTTTGGTGACCGGGTCCAAGAGTCCTGCCGCCATCCACCACGATGTTTTCTCCCGTAATATAATCCTGATATGCAAGAAACAGTACGGTATCCGCAATATCCTTGGGCGTACCACCGTGTCCGTTTTCGCCCAGAAAGGTCATGTGCTCTGCTGTTTTACCGTTGCGGGCAATGGCACCGGGTGAGATACTGTTGACGCAGATGTTGAATTCCCCCACCTCCATGGCAAGCGCCTTGGTCATGCCGATCAGCCCCGCCTTTGCGGCGGCGTAGTCCACCCGGTCATACAAACCGCAAATGGCGGCAATGGATGAGATGTTGATGATCTTTCCGTAGCGCCGTGCGATCATGGAGGGCAAAACGGCTTGGGTGCAATGCATGGCGCCCTTCAGGTTCGTATCAATCACGAAATCCAGCGTAGAGGGCTCCGCCTCCACAAAGCGGGTCAGCTTTTGCACAAGCCCCGCACTGCCGCCTGCATTGTTGACCAAAAAATCGACCTTTCCGAAGCGTTCTACAGCCTCGGCAACATAGGCAAAGATCTTTTCCCGATCGCGGACATCGCAAACGGCAAGCATTGCCTCCACGCCCAAAGCGCGAATCTCCTCCACGGTCTCCCTTGCCGCCTCTTCATTATAATCGCACACGATCACATTGGCACCGTTACGCGCAAAGGCAAGGGCGATTTCCTTACCCATATTTTTTGCGGCGCCTGTGACCATCGCCGTTCTTCCTTCAAACAGTTTCATGGCAACACCTCACAGTATCTTTTTCATATTTTCCACAACAGCCGCCGCTGTGCGCAGGTCAAGCTGGCCCATAGTGCTGGAGGCATCAAAGCGGTCTACGCAAAAGACCATATGTCCACCGAGAATGGGGTTGATGATTCTGGTAAGACTGCCCGATTTTCCGTTTGCGTGATAGGAAACAGGTGTACGTACCTCTTTTTTCAGCGCGATCATCGTGCGAAAGACCTCCACCATCTGCTCCTCGGTGTCTGCCGCGCTTGTGACGATCTTGATGATATCGGGGTTCCGTTTTTCCAAAAACAGTGCAAGCTCCACCACCTGATCACAGCTCATATAAATGCCGGGATGGCAGGATAGCAGTACCTCGGCCCCCATGGCATGCACCCGCTCGATCAGGTTGCACTGCTTGGAAATCATATCCTCGTCGGTAACGACCTCCTTGGGATTGCCCTTGGTAAAGGAGTACTTGTCCTCGCCGCAAAAGCCGTCCTTTGACGGGCGGTGGAAGGTGTAGCCCTGCATATCAATGCCTGCGGCACCGGCTTCTACCGCCCGCAACAGGGTTTCTACGCGCTCCTCCTCGGTGAGGCCGGCATCCGATCCGTCATAGGATTTATTGTAGTTCAGCGCCAGTATGGGCAGCTTGGAAGCCTTTACGATCTTTTTGAGGCTTTCCACATCGGTGCTTTCCAGGCACGGCAAATGCAAATCGATCATAGTTGCACCATCGTACATGCAATTTTTGATTTCGGCAATGGCGCCCGACACGCTTTTCCCTTTTACAACCCCCGCAAGGGCGGGTGCAGGCAAGGAAGAAAGTATCTTTTTCACAAATATCACCTCCACGGCCATTGTAGCATACAGGCCCACAAGAGTAAATGTCAAATGTGCTATTTTTATCAAATTTGATACAAAAGGATTGACTGAGTACTTGCGATATGCTACAATGGTTTCATCATTTTTGCATAGGGAGGGTATGGATTTGAGTCTGCAGGTTTTATCGGATCTGGTGATCACGGGCATCCGCTCCATTCATACCATGTATAATGAACAGGGCTGTGAACGTAAAAGAGCCGATCGCCCCCGCTGGGCACTTCTGATGAAATATGAGGGCGAGACCCGGTACATCTGCAACGGAAAAAGCTATATTTCGGACAAAAATCATATATTCATTCTGCCCAAGGGGAGCTCCTATGAGTGGATGTGTACCAAATCGGGACATTACACCGCCATCGAGTTTGAATGCGATCGGTCGCACAGCGAAATTCTCCCCTTTTATGTTCCCAACGCAGAAAAAATGCTGAAAATGTTCAAGGAATTGGAATACAAGCAAACACTGAAAACACCGCTCTACACCATGGAGTGTCTCAAGGGAACCTATGACATGCTCCTCACTCTGATTAACGGACAGGCCGCCAAATATACCCCCTCGAACAAATCCGAAAAGATCAAACCCGCCATTGACTATATTGCACAGCGTTACCATACCAATATCAAAAACGACGAGCTTGCCGCACTGACCAATTGCAGTACCGTCTATTTCCGCAAGCTGTTTGCCGAGATCATGGGCGTTTCGCCCATCGCCTACATCCACTCCCTGCGGATCAAAAAGGCGAAGGAAATGCTGCAAAGCGATTACGGAAGCATCACCGATATTGCCCTATCCTTGGGCTATCCCAATATTTACGATTTCTCACGGGATTTCAAAAAGCATACCGGGGTATCCCCAAGCCATTATTTGAAAAGCGGAGCAAAATCATAACCACCAGCTAAGCCGGTGGTAGACGTAAGCCCCTCCGGGGCATAACACCGGCAACATCTTAAGATGTACTAAAATAACCATCATTAGCACCACAGCCGGAAATCCGGCTCATTAGCCTTCTCCTGGGGGAGAAGGGGGACCGCGTTAGCGGTGGTCCATCCACCTGTGGTGGATGAGGAGTTGGTTTGTGTTTGGCACACCTCATCCGTCACGCTTCGCGTGACACCTTCCCCCACTGGGGAAGGCTATCGGTTGCTCCACGCTTTCATGCCGCCACCTCAGGTGGTGGTTTATTTCCGCTAAAGCTACAATAAAAGCAGGGGCCGAACTCAAAGAGTTCGGCCCCTGCTTTTATTCCACCCGATTGCGCCGCTCTCCCGCAAGAAAGGCCGCAATATTGGCGGCAACCTCCGAAAGGCATCGCTCCCGTGCCTCCTTGGCGCCCCAGGCCATGTGGGGGGTAAGACAGACATTCTCCATATGGCGGATGGCATAGAAGGGATGGGTTGGCGGAAAGGGCTCTACCGAAAACACATCCACGCCGATGCCGCCGAGGCGCCCTTCGGCCACTGCGGCCGCCAGGGCCGCTTCATCGGTGACGGCTCCCCGCGCCACATTGATGAAAATAGCATCCCGCTTCATCATGGCGATCTCTTTTTCACCGATGATCCCGCGGGTCTCGGGAGACAGCGGGAGATGCACAGAAATGATATCGGCAATGCGGCAAAGAGTGGGCAAATCGACGTTTTCCACACCCGTTTTGGGGGATTTTGCAAAAGCAATGACGCGACAGCCAAGGGCTCTTGCCACGCTTGCCACCTTGGCGCCGATATGGCCGTAGCCGACGATCCCCCAGGTCTTACCGCAGAGCTCATGATAAACGGGTGTCAGCCGATTGGCAACGCCTTCGGCCGTATAGCTACCATCGGCCACGGTGCGACTGTAGGCAGGCAGCTTGGTGGAAAGAGAGAGCGCCATGGCCAGCGTGACCTGGACTACGCTATCGGTGGAATAGCCCTTGACATTGGAAACGGCGATCCCCTTCTCACGGCAAACGGCAAGGTCGATATTATCAAAGCCCGTGGCGGTCTCGGCAATCATGCGCAGACGGGTGTTCCCCGCAAGGGTATCGCGATCAATGCGGATCTTATTGATAACCGCCACGTCGGTGTCGGCAAGGCGGGCCGCCGCATCCGCAGGGGCGGTACTACCGTAAACGTGAAGCTCCCCCAGGGCGCGCAAAGGGGCAAGATCCAGGTCGGCACCAAGCGTCTCGGCATCTAAAACGGTGATTTTCATGATATGTAGGTCTCCTTTATTTGGTCGTAGGGCGGATTTCTTCAGCTGTGCTGCAGCGCAAGCTTCCGCCCTGCGGCTTATTGCTTTTTTCGAACCTTGGCAGATTGCAGATCCTTGGTCGCGGGATCGTCCAAAAGCTCCCCCGTTTCGGAAAAACGCGACCCGTGGCAGGGGCAATCCCAGCTCCGCTCCTGCTCATTCCAACGCAGAGCGCATCCCAGATGAGGACAGCGAGGCGCAGTCGGACGCACATAATGCATGAGCACGGAGCCCACATTGCAGACAAAAGGGCCCGGTGCAAGAGGGCGTGCGGGTGCAAAAAGCTCGGCATAAGGATTGGGACGCTCCAGAATCAGATCGCGCAGGAGCATGGCAGACACCATGGCCGATGTCATGCCCCATTTTCCGAAGCCGGTTGCAACAAACAGGCTTTGGGTGCGCTTGGTATAGCGCCCGATATAGGGCATTCCGTCCAGAGTCATACAATCCTGGGCGGCAAAGCGATAGGCCACCCGACTGTCGGGATAATACATGCCGGCCAGCTCGGTCAGGCGGTCAAAGCCTCCACCCTCCACCCCGGTGCGGTGCCCTGCACCGCCAAGAAGCAGATACTCTCCACAGCTCCGCAAGGAGACGCCTTTTCCACACCCGTCCGCGTACATATGCTCAGGCAAGCGGGCGCCCTCCAGAGCCAGAACATAGGAACGACTCTGGTACATTTTCAGAGGATATCCGCCGCGAAAGCGCAAAAACGGAAAATGCGTCGCCACCACAATATTTGAGGCGCGGATCGTCTGACCGTCTGTGGTTTGGGCGCCCCCCTCAAACAGTGCGCGAATGGGCGTATTCTCATGAATACGCAGATCCCTTGCCAATGCGGCCAGAAAGCGCAGAGGATGGAACTGCGCCTGCCCGTGGACGCAAATGGCCCCCACTGTAGGAAAGGGCAATTCGGGCGTCTTGACGAAGCGAGACGGGACACCGATCCGCGAGAGTGCCGCTACCTCTTCACCCAGGGCCTTGTGATCTTTTTCGGCATAGGCGTAAAAATCACAGGTCTTAAAATCACAGTCGATCTTACCCGCGAGAAAGCGGTATTTTTCAAGGGCCGCCATATTGGCCTCCCAAAAGCCCTTGGCCTTTTCTTTGCCATAGCGCTTTAACAGATCGGCATAGATAAAGCCGTGCTCCACCGTGATCTTAGCGGTGGTATTCCCTGTCTGTCCACTGCAAAGGCGCTCGGCCTCCACCAGAAGCACATCCGCCCCCGCCCGTTTCAAGAGTGCCGCAGTCAATATCCCGGTGATACCGCCGCCGATAACCAGAACATCTGCCGTTGTGTCCTCACGTAACGGCTCGAAATGCGGCATTTCACAAGTTGCCGCAAAAATTGATTCCATATGATCACCACCGTATGATAGTATGCGCAATGACGCAAAAAAACATGAACGGTAGGCGTTTTTCAGATTTTTTCCAAAATGCGCGCGGCAATACGACCCATTCCGGGGCAGCCGGAATACATGCGGTAACCGTCCTCAGTATACCACAGATGGGGAGAGAGTGCAAGTTGATTTTTCCTTTACATATTTTATTCTGCCCAAAGGCAAAGATCTCTGCCGATATTTTTTAGCAGAAAAATCAGAAAAAGGACTTGATTTTTCCTTTCGCCTATGTTATAATACTACCGTTGCTTGCCGGAATGATGGAATTGGCAGACGTGCTGGACTCAAAATCCAGTGGTAGCGATACCGTGCGGGTTCGACCCCCGCTTCCGGCACCAAAAAAGAGAAGCACCCATGCGGGTGCTTCTCTTTTTTGCGGAATGCGGGTGCGAGAACCCGCGCCGAGTTTGCGTCCGTTCGCCACGGGCGTGAGATCGGGGCGAAGGGTGCGTGCGCCGTAAGGCGCAGGGCAAGCAATACTCTTGGAGCACGCTTGCGTGCGGTTTGCGGTGTGAGACCCCCGCAAGGTTGTGCACGAGCATCTTCTACTGTCGCTCTCCTCATCCGTCACGCTTCGCGCGACACCTTCTCCGCCGGGGAAGGTGCGTAAGGCTTTTCGCATTAGCGAAAAGAATCCCCGCCGGGAAGCGGGTTTATGCGAGCATGGTGCGTAACCCAGCCTCATCCACCACTACGTGGTCCCCCTTCTCCCAAGGAGAAGGCAAGGACGCGGTTTGGTGTGATTTCCCTTTATAGGGAACGTGAAGCCGCATCAAATAACCGATTGTTCCCTTTCCGCATAAACTGCCCTTGATGAGGAAAGGAGGTACCCATTTTGAACGGAAACACCATCAATCCGAACCAATCGGGAACGGGATACTTAGTGGTACAGGTCACAACGGCCAATACCGCCATTCCCCTGGCCAATGCCGCCGTGACCATTCGGGAAAGTGAGCAGGGCAAAGTCCTTTACGAGCTGCGCTCGGGCAATGACGGACGCACCGAGCGGGTGGGGCTGCCCGCGCCGCCCCGCGCCGAATCCATGCGCCCCTCGGTAGCACGGCCCTATGCCATGTATAACATCGAGGTCAAGCTGGATAACTATGAGAATGCCTTTTATCAGAACGTCCCCGTGTTTGACGGGATCACCGCCATTCAACAGGCAAATCTTGTGCCCGTACCCGAAAACGGCTATCCGAGTCCCTTTACCCTCAACGACGGACAGCAGTTTGAGGGAGAAGAGCCGGGACTTTGGAGGGGGTGAGCAGATGCCAAACGGTTTTCCCACCATACCCGAGACCATTACGGTTCACCTGGGTCGCCCCGAGCAGAACGCCCGCAACGTGACCCTACCGTTCCTCGATTATGTGGCCAATGTAGCCTCCAGCGAGATCTATCCCACCTGGCCCGAAAATGCCATCCGCGCCAATATGTATGCCCAGATCTCCTTCGCACTGAACCGCATCTATACCGAATATTACCGCTCACGCGGGTATGATTTTGACATCACGAATTCCACCTCTATCGATCAATCCTTTGTGGAGGGGCGGGATATTTTTGAAAACATCCGTCAGCTGGCAGGCGAGCTGTTTAACAACTACATCAGACGCCAAGGCAATGTAGAGCCCCTGTTTGCCGTCTATTGCGACGGGCGACGGGTCACGTGTGACGGACTCTCTCAATGGGGCTCGGTAGAGCTGGCCGAGCAAGGCATGACGCCCTACGACATTCTGACCTACTACTATGGGGATGACATCGACATTGTGCGTGACGTTCCCATTGCCAACACCGACGAGAGCGCCCCCGTTGTGCCCTTGCGCATCGGCTCGATCAACGATCAGGTGCGGGTGGCGCAGATCCGACTCAACCGCATCTCTACCAATTATCCCTCCATCCCCAAGATCGCACAGACCGACGGCGTATTTTTGCAGGACACCGAGGATGCGGTGCGACGCTTTCAGGAGATCTTCGGTCTCACTGCCGACGGCGTCATCGGCAAATCCACCTGGTACTACATTCGCCGCATCTATAATGGAGTCAAGCGTCTGAACGAGATCGACTCGGAGGGTGTGACCATTGAGGAGGTAACCCAACAATATCCCGGTGTTCTGCGGGAGGGAGACACGGGCAACAGCGTGGCGCATCTGCAATACTATCTGAATTATCTCTCGGGGTTCTATGACACCATCCCGCCGGTCAATATCGACGGTAGCTTCGGCCCCTCCACGCGGGCGGCAGTCATCGATCTGCAGAACACCTTCGGACTTGTGGCAGACGGCATTGTGGGGCCCTTGACGTGGAAGGCGATGTACGACGCGTATCTGGGCATCGTCTCTACCATACCCGTTGCATATGTGGAGGGCAACGTGATCCCCTTCCCGGGGGTCATTCTGCGTCTGGGCTCGGATTCGGACGATGTGCGGGTGCTGCAGGAATACCTCAATTATGTGGCCCAATCCTTCCCTTCTATTCCCACGGTCAGTGTGACGGGCTATTTCGGGCCGCGGACAAGAGAGGCGGTCATTGCCTTTCAGGAGCTGGCGGGCTTACCCGTGAACGGACAGATCTCGGCCATCTCCTGGAATGCCCTCACCAGCCTTTACAGCGATCTTTACAACGGGCAGATTCTGGGCGAGGGACAATATCCCGGCTTTGAGACGGGGATGCAGCAAGGAGGCGGTTGATATGGCGAACGAAAACGAGCGGGAGGCAGTCCGCAATCTGCAACGGTATCTGCGGCACCTTTCCTATTTTAATGACGAAATCAACGAGGTTCCCATCGACGGTATTTTCGGCAGTGACACCGAGGAGGCCTTACGCGCCTTTCAACAGCTGGAGGGCTTGCCCCCCACGGGTCGAGCCGATCTGGAGACCTGGGAGCGACTGTTCAAGGCTTACACCGACTCCATCGAGCGACATTCCCCCCCGCACGCCATTGCGCACTTTCCGCAGATCCCCGAAAATTATACCATCGAGGTGGGCGAGGTGCAGTTTCTGGTGAGCATCATCCAGAACGCCTTGCAGGAGCTGGCGGCGGTCTACGACGGGATCGGTGAGGTCCCTCAGACGGGCGAATACGACGCCGCCACCGCCGATGCGGTGCGTGCCTTTCAGGCGGCCAACGGTCTGCCCGCCACGGGCGCGGTGGATCGTGCCACCTGGAACGCCATTGCCGATGCGTATAACAGAAATTTCAACAGCCCGTATCTGCGGCATTGAATAAGGAAGCCCCGCAAGCACGATGCGCTTGCGGGGCCTCTGTTATCGGGGCTTATTAAAAAACGCGAAAAAATTTGATTTTGTGAGAAAAACGGTAGCTAAATCGACGTAATCGTCCGTAATCGGTTGCGCCGATTTTATTTTGACCTTGTTTGACTTTGACTTTGTTTGACTTTCGAGATATAATAAGGGCAAGAAAGTCAAGGAAGGTCAAAAAGGAGGTCGTGAACCGTGTTAGCAGACCAAATTGCAAAAATGATCGAAGAAATGCTGGAGGAAAGCGGCGGTGCGCTGGAGCTGCAGCGTAACGAAATGGCCGGGCGGCTTGGATGCGTCCCCAGCCAGATCAGTTACGTCATCACTTCCCGTTTCACACCCGAGCGGGGCTATATCATCGAATCCCGCAGAGGCGGCGGCGGGTGCATCCGCATCGTACGAAAGCAGATGCATAAGGATGAATATCTGATGCACTTCTTCTACGCCGTGGGGGATGCCATCGAGGAAAACGAGGCCAAAGCCTATTTGCGCAACCTGCTGGATCAAAATATCATCACGGAGCGAGAAGCCGCCATCATCGGCAACGCCCTTTCGGGTGCGGCATTGCAAAATGTGGCCCCCGAGGGCCGAAGTACCGTGCGGGCACAGATATTCCGACACATTCTGCTCTCCCTGATGCATTAAAATAGTAACATACCCTTTTTGGAGGTGATCTTATGAAATGCGAAAGCTGCAAACAAAAAGAAGCAACATTTTTCTATGAGGAAAACGTGAACGGTCAGGCCCGTTCCCTGCACCTTTGCGCCGATTGCGCGGCAAAGCTGCAAGCAGACGGCAAGCTCTTTTCCGAGCATGCGGAGGGCTTTCCCTTCCCCTCCTTCACACAGCTGCACAACAATTTTCTTGACGGATTGTTCGGTATTGCGGCAAGCCCCGTCACAAAAGAAAGCAAGAACACCTGCCCCGGCTGCGGTGCGACCTGGGGGGATCTGATGAAGGACGGAAAGGCCTTTTGCCCCCAGTGCTACACCACCTTCGGTGAGGAACTGGAGCCTACGCTCCGCTCGCTTCACGGTCATGTGACCCACACGGGACGAGCGCCTGCGGGACGACGGGCACAGCGGGAAAAGCGGGACCGTCTCGCCTCGCTGAAGACCCAATTGGCAAATGCCATTAAGGAAGAAAAGTTTGAGGATGCGGCAAAGCTCCGTGACGAGATCCGCACCCTGGAAAAGGAGTGAGCTTTATGGCTTGGTATCAGGTAAAAGGTAACGATTCGGACACGGTATTCTCCTCACGTATCCGTTTTGCCCGCAATCTGACGGGCTATCGCTTTGACAAGGGTCTTTCGGCCAAGGATGCCGAGGAGATCATCGGGCGCATCGGCAATGCCCTTGGAGAGGAATATATTAAGACCGATGTAGCGGCGCTCTCCGCGCTCAAGGCCCAATCCTTGGTGGAACAGCACCTCATCAGCCGCGAATTTGCCGGCAAAAAGGGCCCGCACGCCCTCTTTCGCAATGACAACAAGAGCCTTTCGGTCATGGCTCTGGAGGAGGATCACATCCGTTTGCAGTGCATTCTTCCGGGGCTTGCACTGCGGGACGCCTACCGCTTCGCCTGTGAATGTGACGACAAATTGGATGCCTCCCTACCTCTCGCCTATGACGAAAAGCTGGGATATCTGACCCACTGCCCCACCAATCTGGGCACCGGCATGCGAGCTTCGGTCATGCTCTTTCTCCCCGCCCTCAAGGGCGCGGGGATGATCCCCTCCCTTTCCCATCAGCTCTCCAAGATCGGGCTGACCATGCGAGGGCTGTACGGCGAGGGCTCGGAGCCCCAAGGGTGCCTGTATCAGGTCTCCAATCAAGTAACGCTGGGCTCCTCGGAGGAGGAGATCCTGCATAAATTGGAGGAGGCGGTGCAAAGTATCATCCAGAAGGAGCGCTCCCTGCGCCGCGAGGTCACGGGAGAAGCCGCCGAGCGGCAGGCCGACCGCATCCACCGTGCGGAAGGCATCCTGCGCTATGCCACCATGCTCTCCTCGGAGGAATTCTTCTCTCTTTACACCGATCTCAAGCTTGGCATCGCATTGGGGCTGATCGATTCGATCTCGGATGAAACCCTGAACACCCTACTCATCAATGTACTCCCCGCAACGCTGACGCTGAACGCCGACAGTGCGCCGAAAAACGGTGCCGAACGGGACAGACAGCGGGCAGCCTTTATCAAGAAAGCGCTGGGAGTCAGTCAATAAAAAGCACGGAGGTCATTTTATGAACAATCGCTTTACGCAAAAAGCACAAAATACACTGAACAACGCACTGCGCTTTGCCTCTGAAATGGGGCACACCTACATCGGCTCGGAGCACATCCTTCTGGCGCTGACCGCCGAGACCGACAGCGTGGCGGCCAAGGTTCTTGCCGGCCGAGGCGTAAGCGTGGAAAAGCTGAAGAACGAGATCGCCGCTCTTTCGGGGCTTGGCTCCGGTAGCTCGGTCTCCCCTGCCGACATGACCCCCCGCACCAAGCGGATCATCGAGGGCTCTGCCATGGAATCGGTACGCACCGGGCAGAACTATATCGGCACCGAGCACATTCTGCTCTCGCTGCTCAATGAGCGGGACGCCGTAGGCGTTCAGATCCTGGAAAATCTGGGCGTTTCCGCGGCCGACCTGCGCCAGGAGGTCCTCTCCTTGCTGAGCGGCGCCTCGGGCAACACTACGGCCGACAGCAACCGCCAGGGAGCAGGACGGGGTAAGGATCAGAAATCCTCCGCTCTGGCAAGCACGCCGACGCTTTCCAACTACGGCCGGGATCTGACCGCCATGGCCCGTGAGGGCAAGATCGACCCCATTATCGGCCGTGACAAGGAGACCGAGCGGGTCATTCAGATTCTTTCCCGTCGGCAGAAAAACAATCCCTGCCTCATCGGCGAGCCCGGTGTGGGTAAGACCGCCGTGGTGGAGGGTCTGGCACAGAAGATCGCCGACGGCGCCGTGCCCGAGACGCTGAAGGATAAAACCATCGTGACCCTGGATGTGGCGGGCATGGTGGCGGGCGCCAAATACCGCGGCGAATTTGAGGAGCGTCTCAAGAGCGTGATGGAGGAAGTGGTCAAGAACCCCAACATCATCCTCTTTATCGACGAGATCCATACCATTGTGGGCGCGGGTGCCGCCGAGGGCGCTGTGGATGCTGCCAACATCATCAAGCCCGCGCTGGCAAGAGGCGAGATGCAGGTCATCGGTGCCACCACCATTCAGGAATACCGCAAGCACATCGAAAAGGATGCGGCGCTGGAACGCCGTTTTCAATCGGTGACCGTGGGTGAGCCCACCCCCGAGGAATCGATCCTGATTCTCAAGGGTCTGCGTGACAAATACGAGGCCCATCATAAGCTGAAGATCTCGGATCAGGCCATCGAGGCGGCGGTCAATCTCTCGGCCCGCTATATTGCCGACCGCTTTCTGCCCGACAAGGCCATCGACCTGATCGACGAGGCCTCCTCCCGTCTGCGCATATCGGCGCACACCTCCCCGCCCGATCTGAAGGAGACCGAGGAGAAATTGGCCGCTCTTTCCCACGAGAAGGAGGAGGCGGTTGCGGCGCAGGATTTTGAACGGGCAGCAAAGCTCCGGGACGAGGAAAAGACCCTGCGCGAATCCTACGACAAGGCCAAAAAGGATTGGGAATCTACCGTGGAGGACAAGAGTCTGACGGTGGGCGAGAACGACATTGCCGACGTGGTGACCCAATGGACGGGCATTCCCGTCAGCAGATTGCTGGAAGAAGAAAGCGAGCGCCTGCTTCATCTGGATGAGCTCCTCCGCAAGCGTGTGATCGGTCAGGATGCGGCTGTGGAGGCGGTGGCCCGTGCCATCCGCCGCGGCAGAATGGGTCTCAAGGACCCCAAACGTCCCATCGGCTCCTTCATCTTCCTGGGGCCCACGGGTGTGGGCAAGACCGAGCTGTGCAAGGCTCTTGCGGAGCTCCTGTTCGGCGATGCCAATGCCATGATCCGTATCGACATGTCGGAATATATGGAGAAGCACAGTGTTTCCAAGCTGATCGGTTCTCCTCCCGGCTATGTGGGCTTTGAGGAGGGCGGTCAGTTGACCGAAAAGATCCGCCGCAAGCCCTATTCGGTGGTGCTTTTCGACGAGATCGAAAAGGCACATCCCGATGTGTTCAATATCCTGTTGCAGGTGCTGGAGGACGGCATTCTGACCGACTCGCAGGGCCGCAAGGTAGACTTTAAAAACACCATCCTCATCATGACCTCGAATGTGGGTGCTTCTGCACTGACAGGCCCCGTCAAGGGTGCGCTCGGCTTTACGCAGAGCGAAAGCAAGGTCGGTGATAAGGAAAAAACAGACGCCAAGGTCATGGAGGCGCTGAAGGCCACCTTCCGCCCCGAATTTCTCAACCGTATCGATGATATCATCATCTTTAACCGCCTTACCGAGGAGAACATCCGTGCCATCGCCACTCTACTCCTGTCGGAAGTGGCCAAACGGGTGGAGAATATCGGTATTTCCATCTCCTTTACCGAGGAGGTTGCCGCCCTGATGGCGAAGGAAGGCTTTGACGCCGTTTACGGCGCACGTCCCTTGCGCCGTGCCATCGTTCGCCTGATCGAGGACGCCTTCTCCGGTGCGATGCTGGAGGGCAAATTCAAGGCCGGCGATAAGGTAATCACCAAGGTTGCGGACGGCAAGGTAGTGTTTGAAAAGGTCGAAAGCGACGCGTCGAAGGCCGATCCTGTCGACAAAAACGCATAACGGTGTCAAAAAAAGCCGCCATTGCTCCCAAAATCGGAGCAATGGCGGTCACTTTTTTACGTGAATTTCCCCGCAAGAGAAACAACCATCAACACAATGATGATCACGGGGAGAACAAAGGTCATGTAGGTGCGGATCCACTTAGGAAGCTTGAGTCCGGAGCCTGCGTTCACTTCCCCATGGAAGCTTTGCCACCCCCAGCCATAGCGCGAGGTGCAGAACACCACATAGATGACGCTTCCAAGGGGCAGCAGAATGTTGGAAACGATGAAATCCTCCAGATCCAGGAATCCCATGCCGAGCACGGATACTTTCCCCCATATGCCGCAGCTGAACACGGCGGGGAGCGAAAGCACCATCATCAGTCCGATATTGATGATGGCAATGACGGGCCGCTTGAGATTGGTCAATTCCATCCAGAACGCGATGATGTTTTCAAATACGGCAATAACGGTGGAGTATGCCGCGAAAATCATAAACAGGAAAAAGAGCGCACCGATGATGCGTCCGCCGGGCATGGCGTTGAAGATACTGGAAAGCGTGGTAAACAGGAAGGAGGCACCAACGGTAGAGGCATCGGCAGTCACACCCCCGTTATAGGTGAAGCAGGCGGGGAAAATGATGAAACCGGAGGCAAGTGCGATAAAGGTATCCAGGGCCGTAATGGTAACCGCCTCCCCCATCAGTGAGCGGTCACGGCCGATATAACTGCCGAAAATGGCGATGGCACCGATCCCGACGCTCAGTGTAAAGAAGGCTTGTCCCATTGCCGCCGAAATCACGGTACCGATGTTCACATTCTTCAGCGTATCGGCGGAGGGGATCAAATAGAATTTCAGGCCCTCCCCCGCCCCCTCCAGCGTACAGCAATAGACGGCAAGGCCGATGATGAGAGCAAAAAGCGCCAGCATCATATATTTTGTGATGCGCTCCACGCCCTTTTGCAGACCTAAGGAGCAGATCAGAAAGCAAATGACAATGGTGGCAAAGGTCGAGCCGATCACAAGCCCGGTGTTACCGATGGTCGATCCGAAATGGGCACCGAGCTCTGCGGCTGGGACCGTCAGGATATCTCCCGTCAGATATTTAAAGAAATAGATCAGCATCCAACCTGCGATAACGGTGTAGCACATCATCAGCAGATAGTTGCCTCCGATGCCGAGAAGCTTCATCCAATGCCACTCCTGACCGGGCTTTTCCAATTGCTCGAAGGAGGTGGCGATACTGCGTTGGCTGGCACGACCAACCGATAGCTCTGCACAAAGCACGGGAATACCGAGAATGAGCAAAAACGCAAGATAGATCAACACGAACAGTGCCCCGCCATAGGCCCCTGTAATGATGGGAAAACGGTAGACATTTCCAAGCCCGATGGCACATCCCGCCGAGATCAGCAAAAAGCCGAGGCGGGAGGAAAACTTCTCTCTTTGTTCCATGATAAGACCGTCCTTTGAATTTATATTTGTAACTAACTTTATACATTATACACATTTTTGACCGAATTGTCAACCAAATAAGGGCGCGTCCTTTTCAAGACGCGCCCTTATTTGGTTATAGCGTTTTCCCTTTCGGGAACTCAGATCAGACAAAGGTAGCGATGCCAGTCGGTACGGGAGAAGAAATGGGTGCCCTCACGCAGGTGGAAGGCCACCGAGCCTGCGTCAAAGCAATCGCCGGGTACGGGCAATCTGTCAGGATGGACAAAGCCCTTCTCACCCAGAAGCTCCCACGCCGCAGAAGCGGCACAGGCAGACAAATACTGGGAATCGGGATCGGCCCAGGTATCCTCCACGGCAGAGCCCAAGGCCACACGGCGGGGGGCGATGGCCGCCACTAAAAAGTGCTGATCGAAGGGCATCTCATGCTCCCTGTCACCATACTGCCTGTAGGTATCGCAGAACCAATAGGGGAACTTGCCGTTGATGGCCTTGACGCTCTCCCCCACCTTATCGCGGGAAAGGGCGTCACCCGTGCATCCGCTGTCATTGGCACAAGCCATGGCAAAACGCGGATCGGTGGCGGCGGTAACCAGGGCCGTTTTGCCCAGGCGGGAATGCCCCACTACGGCAATGCGGTTTTTATCGGCATAATCGACGGTTTGCAGATAATCCATGACGCGGCTGGCGGCAAAGGCCCACATACGAATCTTGCCCCAGGTATATTTTTTGCGATCATACATGGCAGCAAGACCGCCGGTGAAGCCGTCCTCGCCGTCAAAAGCAATATCATTATAATAAATGCGGATCACACCGCACCCCGCGTCCAGGATCTCCTCTATGGGAAGATAGCGGTCGGGCACATCGGGACGGAAATTAACATGAACAAATACGGGACAATTTCCGGCGTCGGTGGGCACGACCTCCACCACCGGAAAGGAGAATTCCCCTTTGTCGGTAGGAAAGGACAGGGTCAGATTTCTGACAGTTCCCTTACCTGCATAGTCCTTGTCTTTTCGTTTGGTTTCGGTCACCACCACATGGGCGGGGGCAGGCGGCGCATAGCCATAGACCTCACGGCACAGGATATCCACCAGCTCTTTGCGGCGGGTCTCCCAATTCTCACGGGTGACGCTCTCTCCGTTTGCAAAGCGGAGCAGCTCGGGCAGCTTGCGCTTCTGCAACAGCTCTTCGATCGTATTCATGTATGTAACCCCTTATCTCTTTTTCAATTTACCGATGACCTTACCCGCCACGCGAACGTCGTCAAAATCCTTGAGCAGGATGTCGCCGTATTCGGGATTGAGAGAGTACAGGCGGTCGCCGCCGTACACCTTGAAAAAGCCGTTACCATCCAGGATAAAGATGCCCAGCTCGCCGAACTCCAGAGTATCGGTCTCTTGCACCAAGAGAATATCGCCGTCGCGGTAGCGGGGCTCCATGGAGTTGCCGCTGATGCGCAGGGCAAAATCCGCCTCGCGGGTGCGGGAATTGTCGCTGACCGTGATCTCGTCGGTGCTGTCCCCATCCAGCATCACGCCCACCCCTGCCGAAACGGGCAAATCATAGAGCGGAAGGGTTCGCTTGCCAAAGCCGTTGTCACTGCTCTCGTAGGCGGCGGCCAGGCGGGAACGCAGGGGCTCGGGGGTGAGGATACGTGCGCGCTTGACAGGCTCGCTCTTTTCCTCCTCTTGGCGATAGCTTTCCTCTTTTTCAAGAATAGACAGCACGGTCTCTTTTCCACGGCCGTCCAAAGCGCGGAACCGCTCGATCATATCGATCTCGTTCTCATCCAGAGTGTAGTTATTGGGATTTTCCTCGATCCCGTACATGATGTAATCCAGGGAGCAGTTGAGCGCCTGGCAAATGGCAACGAAGTTGCTGAGCTTGGGGGATTCGCTGATTCCTGCCAGAATTTTGGACAGGGTCCCGCCGGGGATGCCGGTTTTTTCGGCCAGCTCGTCATTCGTCATTTTTCGCTCGCTTTTGATCTGTTTGATGCGCTTGATGTAATCCATAAGGCACCTCCATTTTCCGTCTTTGGCATCATTTTAGCACTTCTTTTCGATTTCGTCAAGTACTTTTCCAAAACATTTTTCCGAATTCGGACATTTTTCCGATTTTGGAAAGCAAAAATCTCTGTCGGAAGCGGCACTTCCGACTCTTTTCGAGCCGACTGTCGAGAAAAAATGAAAAACCGCGGAAGCAATGCTTCCGCGGTTTTTCGTGCACTTCCCCGCTCTTTCGTGCGAAAGGATGCGTTGTGTTGCCGGGCGCAGATGACGGAATGGCATGGCGCCATCCCGACAGGCTTGTGCCATGTCAAGTGATCGGGTCGTTCGGCAAAATGCGCGCCAGATTGACATTTTTATAGCGCTTGTCGTCGGTGACCTCACGGATGATCTTCAAATAGGCGGGCAGGTCAAATTTTTCATCCTCGGCGGTAAGCTCCACCTCCAGAGTGGCTCTGTCCTGCCAGAATTCGTACAGGTCGATCTCCAGCACGTGCCCCTCATAAGGAATACAATAGCGAGTCTTGACGATGGAGCGGCGGGTAGGGTCGGCATCGGTCAGGGCGGCATCGTATTCGCTCCGTGTAAGCTCGGTTTCTTCCTCTACGGCACGCATGGCGCTCACCCGACGCTTGACGGTGCGGATGTAACGCACCGTATCCCCCTCCCGTATCTCCCGCACGCGGCGGGTCTCCCCTTCGGGAGCGGTCAGGTAGGTCTGCACCATATGCTTGATGCGGCATTCCGCAGTGGCGGTCAGTGCGGCAACCTCCGGGTAAGCGATCAAGAATTTACGCTCGATCTCATAATGAGAATCGACGAACACATTCCACGGAAAATCCTGCGGAACGGGGGCGGAAAAGGACATGCTTCGACCGTCCCTCGGATGAGGAAAGGAAAGGGCGGTGGCGGTCAGCGCAAGAAAGGGTGCCTTCACGCGGCTGCCGTATTTGCCGTCCCCCACAAGGGGAAATCCGCGGGAGGCGAGCTGCACGCGGATCTGATGGGAGCGCCCGGTCAGCAGCTCGATGGAAATACGGGAAAAATCGACACCGTTTGCAGACTTTTGCTCCAAAGCCGTATAGCGCAGGATTGCCTCCTTCGCCCCTTTACGGGCACGGTCGACCGTAAAGGTCTTGTTCTGCCGCGCATCGTGATAAAGATAGTCGCGCCACTCTCCCGCAGGGGACTCGGGTACGCCCGTAACGATGGCGGTATATGTCTTATGAAGGTCTCCCGCCTGTATGGCGGCAGAGAGCCTTGCCGCGGCAGTTTTATTGCGGGCATAGACCATAACGCCGCCCACAGCGCGGTCAAGGCGATGGACGGTAAAGGTCTCGCCCACATGGGGGGCAAGCAGTGCGGGCATGGAATCCTGCCCCGCCGCTGCCTCGGAGAGCACGCCCCGGGGCTTGACGGCGACAACGATATCTTTATCGGTATAAAGAATTTCCACGGTGTGGCTCCTTTCTCGGTGAAATTTGGGACAACACCTTCCTCGGCAGTGGAGCAAAAAATAGCCGAACGGGGTGAGAAATGGCGGGAAATGGGATTTCCTTTCCAAAAAATCATGCCGCATCCGCGGCATGATCTTATATCAATGGAATTCGGTGACGCCGTCGGCCAGGAGCACACGGCGGCGCAGGATGCGGTAATTTTCCTCGGTGGGATTGCCCGAGAGAATGCCCAATTTCTGCTTGAGTGCGGTCACCAGCAGTTCCGGGCTGAGGTACTTCCCCTCTCCCGCGGCGAGCACCGCGTGGATGCGGACGGCGCCGTCGGCAAAGGAAACCTCATAGCTATGGACGAAATCCAGAATATCCACCTCTTTTTCCCCCGATTTGGTACGGCGGGTAACGGTCAGCGGATGGGTGGAAAGGGTCTCGCGGATACGGTCGGAAAGGGCTTGATCGCCGCCCGCGGTGCGGATGGTATAGTCGTATTCAGCGTATGCGATCTCGGCAAATTTGCGCTCGGCGGGATAGACCGCCAGGGCGCGAAGCTCGGCGGTCAGCTCGGCGTTGAGCCGCTCCAGCATTTCCGCCTCGGACATTTCCCGCTCAATGCGGACGTCAAGCATCTCGCATTCGCTCTCGGAGCCCACGGGCAACGGCATGCCGAACACCATTTTGATATGGGGATTAAAGCCCTTGGTATACCAAAGGGGGAGCCCCGCGCGCACCAACACGCGGCTGAAGGTACGCTGCAGATCCAGATGGGAGATGTATTGGAGATTTCCCACCTTGCGAAACAGAATACGCATGGTACGGGGGGATTCCAGCATGGGTAAGGTAAATTTCTTTTCGTTATCCTTCATGACTTCCGTGGCACGCCTTTGGACACGGCGTGCGCTCTCCTCCCAGACGATTTGCCCCACAGCCCGAGCACTGCTCGCGGCAGTTGGGGGTGGTGGCGGCGGCGTACGCCTTTGCCCGCTCCCGCTTGAAGAACTCCTTGGTCACGCCGCAATCGATGATATCCCAAGGGAGGATCTCATCCAAGCCGAATTGACGGTTGGCAAAGAAGGCGGGATCCACACCGGTGCGTGCGAACACGTCCATCCAGCGGTCGTAGTCAAAGAACTCGTCCCAGGCGTCAAATTGGAATCCTTCCTCTGCCGCCAGCTCAAGAGCGGCGCAGAGCTTGCGGTTGCCGCGGGCAAGCACTGCCTCCACGCGGCTGACCTTGGCATCGTGATGGGTGTAGCGCACCTTGCGGTCGGTGACCTTGGAGCCTAAGTATTCCTGCTTTTCCTGCAGCATCTCCATGGTATCCTGCGCCTCCCACTGGAAGGGGGTAAAGGGCTTGGGGATGAAGCAGGAAACGCTGATGGTGACCTGGGGCGAGCGGCCCTTGGGACGCTTGGGATTCTGATAGTATTCGTGCACCACGCGGGATGCCAGGGTGGCAATTCCCTCCAGATCCTCCGCGGTCTCGGTGGGCAGACCCGACATAAAATAAAGCTTGACGTTGGTCTTGCCCCCCTCAAACGCCACATTGACGGCGCGCATCAGATCCTCCTCGCGGACGTTCTTATTGATCACGTCTCGCAAGCGCTGGGTTCCCGCCTCGGGGGCAAAGGTCAGGGACGAGGTGCGCACCGAGGCAATGCGATCCATCAGCTCCTTGTTGAAGCTATCCACGCGCAAGGAGGGCAAGGATAGGCTGACCATATTGCGGTCGGTCCAATCAAGGAGACTGCGGGTCAGGGGCTCCAATTGGGTATAGTCACTGATCGACAGGGACATGAGGGAGATCTCCTCATAGCCCGAATTGTCGTAAAGGCAGCGCGCCTGCTTGTTCAAAAGCTCGGGCGTCTTTTCGCGGACGGGACGGTAAATCATGCCCGCCTGGCAGAAGCGACAGCCGCGGATGCACCCGCGGTAGACCTCCAGCATGATGCGATCATGCACCGCCTCGATATAAGGCATGACCAGCTGATCGGGATAGTACGCCTTGTCCATATCCGCCATGATGCACTTCTCCACCCGCTCCGGGATGTCATCGTATTGACGGGTCACGGCGGCGATGGTGCCGTCGGCATTATAGGAGACCTTGTAAAGGGAGGGCACATAGATGCCCTTGATGGTTGCCGCCGCCTCGTGGAGGAAGCCCGCACGGGTGTAGCGTCCCTCCTCTTTCATACGAATGTAAAGACGGGTGAACTCCACCAGATTATCCTCGCCCTCGCCGATGGAAAAGCAGTCGAAGAAGTCGGCTAAGGGCTCGGGATTATAGGCGCAGGCTCCGCCACCGATGACGATGGGAGCATCCTCGCCGCGGGCGTCGGCGCGCAACGGGATATTGCCCATTTTCAGCATGGCAAGCACGTTGGTATAGCACATCTCATAGCCCAAGGTAAAGCCGAGGATATCGAATTCGGAGATGGGATCCCCCGACTCATGGGCCCACAGGGGGATACTCAGCTCCCGCATTTTCTCCTGCATATCCACCCAAGGGCAGAAGACACGCTCGCACCAGATGTCGGGCTCGTTGTTCAGCGCTCCGTAAAGGATGCGCATACCCAGATTGGACATGCCGATCTCATAGGTATCGGGAAAGGCGAAGGCAAAGCGGGCCTTGACCTCGTTTTTGTTTTTGATGATCGCCCCGTATTCGCCGCCGGAGTAGCGCCCCGGCTTTTCTACCGATTTTAGGACGGAACTGATTTTTTCGTTCATATAACCTCGTTTTGAAAGCTTGCGACGGTCAGATCCGATCGTCGGTCTTCTCGCGCAGATAGAAATAGGATGTTACGGCGTGTATGCCGCACCAGAACAACAGGTAAAGAGAGACAAGGAAGGAGGAGATGGAGACCGCCCCGCCAAGGAAGGTCAGCAGAACGGCCAACACGGCGCCTCCCGCCATCGAAAGGAACCGAAAGATCCTGCCAAACAGACCCACACGACGGACACGGCGACAGGAAACAAAGGTACGTGCCGCCTCGCGGCAGGAGCCAAGAGCCACCACCGTGGCATCCACCCGATCGGTGCGCAGATCCATTTCCCGTGCCGTGGGCTTCATGACCCGTACCGGCTCTTTGCGGTCGGGCAACAGGAAACGGAACAGCTCGTCGCGGATGCCGGGATCCTTGGTGCGGATCACGATCTTCACATCCTCGGCCTCCAATTCCGAAAGCAGCTCCTTCATATCGTCAGCCAGGCGGTAACGGGCCAGGAACAGTGCCACCACCGTTTTTTCGATCGCCACACAGATCAACTGCTTTCCGCCGTGCTCCTGCTCCATGCCGGGGCGCATCCGCACCGAAATATCACGGCCCTGCAGATAGGACACACTGCCCATGAGCATATGGGTCTGCTCATCGCCTACCGTGGCCGCAACGCCATCCTCGGCGATCTCGGTCAGTGTGACCCGGGAGGGGCTGAGGCGACGGTCGCGCTCCACATTCACCGAATCGCAAAGCGGGCTTTGAAGCTTTTCAAGCAAAGCACGGACCAGAATGGTGACCCGCTCCTCATCACCTTCATCCAACACCTCAAAGCGCTCATGATGCATGGCACCGAACACCTCGGCATCGGGGATCACCAGGGTGGTGTCGCCGCCGCAACGGTCGATGGGCTCCTCCCCGACGATGGCGCCTTTTTTGCCAAGACGCAGAACGGCCGCCAGGAACATGGGGAGCGAGGTGACCAAAAGCGAGGTGGTCGGCACACAGAGCAGAAAGGTGACAAACACGGTCTGAAGCATCTCGGTGCTGCTGCCGCCTGCGGCAAGGACATAAAGCCCCAGGGCAAGGCCGATCCCCAGGATCAGGAGAAGCTGTACGCCCAGTGAACGCCCGTGCTCGATGCGCTTTTCGGTATTGGCAAAGTAGTTGCGCACAAAGCCCACGGGACGCAGATACCAGACCGTGCCGTTCCCGTCGCCATCCTCCAGGCGGTCACGGGCATTTCCCTGCTTGCCGCCCACCGAAACGCGGGGAATAAGGGCATACTTCTGCTTGCGGGAGGAAATGACCTGGAAGGCCAAAGATTCGCGATACCAGTCCAGCAGATCGGCCAGGGCCACAAGCACAAGGCTCATGGCCGCGGGAGACAGGTAAAGGGACGGCGCCCCGTTATGGGGCAGAAAGATCAGCACGATGTGATAGCAAAAGGTTGCAACCAGCATGACCGAGCAAAGGGAGTAATCGATGGGCGAGAACCGCACCATACGCAAAAAGCCCTCGATGACACGCTGGCGGGAGAAAAAGGCGGCGATCAGAAGCAATTGAATGCCGATGAGAATATAGGAGGCGGGATATTTTTCCCCATCAAAGGGACCACCGAAAAGCGCCGCCATCCAGCCGGTGCGCTCGTAGATCCAGATCAGCATGGTCATGCCAAGGGAGAGCGCCAGACGCAGAATATGTTCGCCCTTTTGCTTAGTATAGTTCTTACGCAGGGTCGTGTCCTGTCCCTGAAATTCGTATTCTCTTTTTTCATTGGCCTTGCGGCGACGGCGCTTGACCACCGCCTGGCCGTTCACGCCCTCCTCATGGTAGGCACGGATCTTTTCAAAGCCGATGGTGTTACCCAGCTCGTCCTCATAGTCCAGATCCAGGAGCAATTGGAAATCCTCGTCAGAGGCCTCGATCGAGCGTTTGAATTCCATTTTCTCTCCGGCGGGATCGGTGGGCACCGCACCAACGCCTTCCCCTGCCGAAAACAGATCAATCTGCGCCTCGTCCGCATGGACGGCGCGCTCGGCGGCACGGGTGGGATGGGGCTCCGACTCCTCTGCGGGAATGGCCAGGGGCTTGCCCGTTTCGGGCAGGACCAGTGCCATCTGTCCGTCACGATCGCGGGTAATGGTTTCACGATCAAGCTCCGCCGCGGGGGTGCTATTGACACCCTTACGCCGTCCACCCGATTTTGCCTTGGCGGCCGGTTTCTTTTCCCTGACGGACGGCTCACGCACGGGAGCGGGGGCGGGCGGAGGCTGTGGAGCCGGGGGCTCTGCCTTGGTCGGCTCCACAGCCTTTTGCAGGGGCTCCTTTTTCTCCTCGGCAAACCAAGGGGAGTCACCGGCCGATCCGAACAGATCCTGCAGCAGATGCTCCACCGTTTCCTCGGCACGCATCTCCTGCTCGGTGCGCAGGGGCTCCGACGGCTCCCCTGCGGCTCGGGAAGACATCTTGCCGCCCTTTGCGGGCGTGACATGGTCGAAATCCGATGCTTCCTCACGATCATAGGATGCGGCAAACAGGGTCGTACGCTTCTGCGGAGGGGGCAGATTCGGGCGGTGCACCTGCTTAGCAGGTGCAGGCTCGGCGACCTCGGTAGCCGGAGCTTCTTCCGCGACGGGAGCTTCTTCCGCGACGGGAGCTTCTTCCGCGACGGGAGCTTCTTCCGCGACGGGTGCTTCTTCCACGACGGGAGTCTCTTCCGCGACGGGTGCTTCTTCCGCGACGGGCGGTTCTTCTATCACGGCGGGAGTCTCGGTCGCAACAATCTCTTGCGCCGCAGTGGGATGCTTATGGCGTTTTTTCTTCTTTTTTGAGCCGCCGGGCACGGGAGCACGCAGCTCGGGCGGGACTTCATCCAAGGTGGTCACCCGGGATTCCGCCGATTCGGCGTCTTTCTCCGGCTTGCCTTCCCCTTCCTCGGCCAATTTGGCCCGAAGCTGATTGACCAACCACTCTGTTTCCTTCCAGTCAATGTCCTTTCCCATGCGTCTCCCTCCTTTCCGGTATTTTTGTCATATGCTTATTTTCCTTTCCTCTGTTGGTAGGCGGCCTCACACAACAGAACCGCCGCCGCAGTGGAAACATTGAAGGAATTCACCTTGCCGTACATGGGGATCGATACCACGAAATCGCTCTTTTTACGTACGATATCGGATACCCCCGCACCCTCACTGCCCAGCACGATGGCCACGGCGCCTGCCATATCGGTCTCGCGGAAATCGGTGCCGTCCGCATCGGCGGTATAGATCCAGAGTCCGGCCTTTTTCAAGACCTCGAGGGTGGCGGCAATGTTGGACACCTTGGCGATCGCCAGATGCTCGATCGCCCCTGCCGATGCCTTGGTTACCACGGGCGAGAGGCCCGCCGCATGACGCTTGGGGATGATCAGCCCGTGGGCGCCGCACCCCTCGGCACAACGGATGACCGCGCCGAGATTGTAAGGGTCGGCGATACCGTCGGCCACCACGATTAACGGCTTTTCGCCCCGTTCGGCGGCAATGGCCAGGATATCCTCGACCTCGCAATACTCTTTTTCTGCGGCCATGGCAATGATGCCCTGGTGGGGGGCATGCCCCGCAATCAGGTCCATCTTTCGCTTTTCGGTCTCCACCACGGGGATCCCGCGGGCGATGGCTTCCCCCACCAAGGGGACCAGAGCCCCCTCCCGATCGCCGCTTTGCACTAAGATCTTATCCACGGGGCGTCCCGCGCGCAACAGCTCACGCACAGCGTTTCTGCCGATCACGGCGCCATTCCCCACCTCGGTCTCCTCTCTGGAAGCAATAGCGGGTCGTTCCCCCTTCCGGGTGGGGCGATCGTTTCCGAAGGCTTCTTTGGCGTAGGGCTTGTATGCGGGACGATTCCCTTGCGGCTTGCGTTCATCTTTTCTTTTTTCCATGGTCAATACCCCCATGCGCGGACACGCGCGAGTTAATAATCGGATTTATTATATCATAATTTATCGGATTTGCATAGTCCCCCCGGCACTTTTTTCTCAAAAACAAAATAAAATCGTCACGGGACTTGCAATCCGTCAAAATTCGTGTTATACTGTGTAATGTTGGAAATATTATCCGAAAGAGAGGTTCTTTTCGATGAAAAAAGACTACAAGCTGATCGCATTCGATCTGGATGGCACTCTGACACAGCACCGCACCAAGCTGGGCCCCGAGAACAAGGCAGTCCTTGATAAGCTGGCGAAAAAATATTCTCTTATCATGATCGGCGCAGGCGCTTGCATGCGTATTTTCGGTCAGATGAACGAATATCCCATCGACATCATCGGTAACTACGGCATGCAGATCGCCAAGTACAACCACGACACAAAGCAGTTGGACATTGTAGAGACTGCGCATGTAGAACCCGACCGTGCGCGCACCGAAAAGATCTGCCAAGAGATCCGTGAAAAATACGGCTTCACCGAATATGCGGGCGACGCCGTGGAGTTCCACGATTCGGGTATGATCACCTTCCCCCTGATCGGCACCAAGGCAAAGATCGAGGACAAGCTCTCCTTTGACCCCGACCGCAGCCGCCGCAAGGTGTTTTACGATGAAGTGAAGGCGGCATTCCCGGATTACACCGTGTTTAT
This sequence comes from Clostridia bacterium, assembly GCA_017451735.1. Classification (GTDB taxonomy): domain Bacteria; phylum Bacillota; class Clostridia; order Oscillospirales; family CAG-272; genus Firm-07. The sequence continues at coordinate 7,748 of JAFTNU010000050.1, read as the reverse complement.
CGGCGGCTCCTCCTCCTTCGACCTTGCTCCCCATCCCTACAACAAGCTCTACGCGCTGGATCGCTATTGTGCCGAGAACGGTATTACCCATGCCGACATTCTCTTCTGCGGTGACGATTACGGTGTGGGCGGCAACGATGAGCAGGTCTACAAATCCGACATTGATTTTGTCAAGGTTGACGATTACACCAAGCTGGCCGAATATCTGGCTCCTGTTCTGGAAGACTGAAATTGATATATTATGACGCAAAAAGGACGGTACGTACCGTCCTTTTTGCTTTCTTGGTCAGAAATTTCGCGGCAAAGGGATATTGCGGTGCCTTGCATAAAAAGTGCCGCAACGGGTATACTTTTCTAAAAAACGGGGGTATCAACATGAGCAAACCGACAATTGGAAAAATCATAGGACGGGAGATTCTGGATTCCCGCGGGAATCCCACAGTGGAGGCAACGGTGATTCTTTGCGACGGCACGGTGGGAACGGCCGGCGTGCCTTCCGGAGCATCCACCGGAAAATTCGAGGCACATGAGAAACGGGACGGTGATCCCGACCGTTTCGGCGGCAAAGGCGTGCTGCAGGCAGTCTTTGCGATGAATCACATCATTGCTCCCGCGCTGGTGGGGGTATCGGCAGGCGATCAGAAGGAGATCGACCGTATTCTGATCGAATCGGACGGCACGGCAAACAAAAGTAAGCTGGGCGCCAACGCCACGCTGGCGGTATCGCTTGCAGCAGCCCGCGCCGCCGCAGCCTTTTACGGTCTGCCCTTGTACCGCTATGTCGGCGGCATCTCGGCGGCAAGGCTCCCCTTACCCATGATGAACATCCTCAACGGCGGTGCCCACGCCGCCAACAACGTGGATATTCAGGAATTTATGATCGTTCCCGTAGGAGCCGAGAGCTTTGCCGAGGGACTGCGCTGGGGGTGCGAGATCTATCATGCCCTTGGCGGCCTGCTTCGGGCACGTGGGCTGACCTCTACCGTGGGAGATGAGGGGGGATTTGCCCCCGACCTTGATTCGGATGAGGCGGCGCTGGATCTGCTGATCTCGGCCATCCGTACTGCGGGATATAACGAAAAGCAGGTACAGATCGCACTGGATGTGGCGGCCAGTGAATGGCAGACCGAGCAAGGCGTTTATCATCTGCCCAAGCGAGGCACCGATCTTTCGCGGGAGGAGCTGTGCGGTTATCTCACCCGCCTGGCCGAGCATTACCCCATTCTTTCCATTGAGGACGGCCTTGCCGAGGACGATTACAGCGGATGGGTATCCCTGACCGAGCGACTTGGAAATAAGGTGATGCTGGTGGGGGACGATCTGTTCGTTACAAACGAGAAAAGGCTGGCAGACGGTATCGAAAAGGGCTGTGGTAACGCCATTCTCATCAAGCCCAATCAGATCGGAACACTGAGCGAGACGCTATCAGTCATTCAGCTGGCAAAAAGCGCGGGATACAAGACCATTCTCTCTCACCGCTCGGGCGAGACCGAGGATACCACCATTGCCGATCTTGCGGTGGGAACCAACACGCCCTTCATCAAATCGGGTGCCCCCTGCCGCTCGGAGCGGGTGGCAAAATACAATCGATTGCTGCGCATCGAAAGCGCCCTGGGTATACGGGCGCACGGTGACGGGGCGGTCTATGCCTTCAAGCAGCCGGAGACGGCACGGGTTTGAAAGTGAACAATCCCAAACCACCGGCTGAATTGAGAACGACACTGTGCCACCGGAGATTCGACCACACTTGCCTCCCTTGTGAGCAAAAACAGTCGTTCGCACTAAAAGCATCCTCATCCGTCACGCTTCGCGTGCCACCTTCCCCTACTTGGGGAAGGCTGTTGATTGCTTCACAATTTTATTTGACTGCCTCAGGTGGTGGTTTATTTCCGCTAAAGCTACAACAGGAGCGGCACTGCTTTTTGCAGTGCCGCTCCTGTCAATTACAGATATACGCCGTAGACCAGAAGATCGTATCCGCGGGCAAGGGAGGACAGGATCACGCGGGTGACTTTTGCTTCCCTGCTCAATTTCAGATCCAGGCGGTTGAGAATGTAGTTCTCATAGTTCTTATTGTACCCGAATGTGCCGAAACGGGTGGCGTTTTCGGCAATAGGATCGATGCGGGAGGAACTCAGAGTGGCAAACACCGTGGTAAAATCGACGCCGTTGCACAGCTCAAAGGTCTCACGCCCGCCATCGGCGCTTTCCACCGTCAAAAGTGCCGCCGCCTCGCCGTATTTCCCCGCAACGGGGTACCCCTTTCCCACGCTGACCGCACCGATCAGCGTGACGGTATCGGTGTTGGCACAGCCCGAAAATTCCAGCACCGTTTGGTCAAAAAGCACCCACGGAGCAGAAGACAGGCCGGGTTCTCCGTTGGTTTGAAGGATGGGGCCGACAACCAGCTTGCGCGGGCGCATCCGACTCAGTGCCAACGGCAAAGGAAGTTCGGCGTCCACCATCAGCCTTGCATCATCGCTCTTTTCACTGCAACAGCACAGGGGAGTTTTGCCTGCAAGAGCATGTGCATCGTATTGGGCATAGGCCGCATCGGCAGGCAAAGCAGGATGCTCGGCCTTCTCCCACGCTTTGCAAAAGGGCGCAAGGATCATGTTCGGGCGACGGTCGGAGGTCATCAGCCCCTCCTTCAGCACACCGTCATGGCAAGCGGGGGCAGAACGGTTGAAATCGTTGAGCTCGGCCCAGCACCAGAAGGCGGCACCCGCCAGTGCCCCTTCGTCGGAATTGGCCCGATACAATTGCATCATAGCCCCGATAAATTCCCCGATCAGCTTGGGATTGTCATAGACAAAATGCCCGCCCCACTCGGTGAACATCAGCGGCTTATCGTAAAGCATGGCCGCCGCTTCGGCCGATCGCTTGAAGCTTTGCGCATAAGGATGCATGGTGTAAAAATCGAATCCGCAGAGATTGTAATATTTGAGGGTATCCTCGTTGCTCATGCAGTTGGCGCCGGAAACCGGACGCGTTGGGTCGTTTTCGCGACAAACACGGGCCGAATCCAATAAAAACTGCTCGGTAAAGCGGCATTCGTTAAAGCAAAGCCAGAAGACCACGCAGGGGTGATTGCGATCCCGCAGAACGGTGCGACGCAGGACCTCCAGACTGCCCCTGCTGACCGCAGGATCGGCGGTGTCGGACCACCACAGTCCCGGCTCCTCCGAGACCATCAATCCCAGCCGATCGGCAATATCCAGGGTCTCCTTGCAATGGGGATAATGCACCAGCCGCACAAAATTACAGCCGATCTCCTTGATGCGCCGCAGATCCTCCTCGATCTGCGCGACCGTGGGCGTATGCCCGCTGTCGCCGATCATCTCATGCTTACAAACACCCTTGAGAAACAGGGGCGCTCCGTTGAGCAGAAAACGGTGGCGCTCGCACCGAAATTCGCGGAATCCCACCCGCCGGATCACCGCATCCACAACGGCACCGCGGTGCAAAAGAGAAACCTGAAGCTCATAAAGCCGGGGATCGTCCGGAGACCACAGGTCTACCCCCTGCAGGGCATGGGGCGCCGATGTCTCACACACCTGCTGTGTATAGGAAAGAAGCGTTTGCTCCCCTTGGTGCAATTCCACCCTGTATACATCGTCCGGGTCGGCATGAGCGGCAAGCTCCACCCAAAAAGTGGCGTCACGGTATGCGTTTTGCAGTTCACAGTGAAAGAAAACATCCTCAATATATGCCGTATCGGCATAGAGCAGCGAGACATTGCGAATGATGCCGCCGTAGTTCTCCCATCCCTCCGACGGTCCGAAGGGCAGATGGATGTCCTCCAGCTCCACCAGCAGGCGGTTGTCCTTTTCCAGCACCGTATCGGTAATTTCAAACACATATTCGCTATACGGGAGCATCTCTCCCAGTATTTTATCATTCAACAGGACCCGTGCACCGTAAGTGATCCCCTCGAATTTCAAAAACACCCTTTCTTTCGTTCTGTCAAGATCAAAGGTGCGAAAGCACGCGGATTGACCCACGGGAAGACGGGAAAACGGTACCCGTACGGGGGTATATTTCCCCTTCCCGATCCGATATTGCCACATGCCGTTAAGCGTTTGCTCTGTCATTTTTCTCTTCCTTCCTTTTTTTTCTGCAGTCCAGCCTTACAATGCCGACAATGACCGAGATCAAACAAAAGATCTCGCTCAAGCTCCCGCCAAGCGAGCCGCGCAGCAGATTGTAAGCAAGCCAGGCAGGTGAGTTGATCATTCCCAGTGCCCGCACATGCCCGGCCTCCTTCATGCGAAAGCTGACGGTGGTGACCGTCATGCCGATGACAGGCAAAAACTCAATGATAAAATCCGCAGGGGTGCGAGGTGTGCCAAACAGAGTAAAGGTCAGTACGTAGGCGGCCATATAGCTGATCACAAAGCCGATCAGCCACCAAATACCGTCGGCGTGAAAGCGCTCCTTGTGCGAATAAACATAGGCCCGCGCCATGCCGATGATGTTGAGTGCACAGCCCATCAGGAATCGCCCCTCGGAGATTCCCAACAACAAAAAATGTACGGTAAACAGAACAGAGCCGAACAGCTGCACCAGGATCAGCCGACGCTGATCCTTCATCTGAAAGGATCCGACATTCATCAACATGCCCAGCATGCCGAGCACCTGGGCGATCACATCAAGCACCATATCATTCAAACGGATAGCGTGCCGCCGCCAGCTTCGCCGCCCCGAAGGCGGCATTCACCAGCTTGGAGACCGATATCTCGGCCTCCTGGGATTTCAGCACGTGCTTGCCGTAAGCCTCCTTTAGATTTTGCAAAAAATAAGAGGAATAACGCATCATCTCGCCACACAGGATCACCCGATCCACCGAGATCAGATTACACAGATTGGAAAGCGCCATACCGAGGCACGTGCCTGCTTTGGCAAGCGCCTCTTCGGCGGCCCCGTCAATGCCTTCTCCAAGGGAGCGCCCCAACCGTTTTTCTATCCCGCGGATGCTTGCAAGGCTGTATAACGTATCGCCGTTTTCATTGACCACGGTATGTCCCAGCTCCAGTGCGCCGAAATCGGCGAACGCACCATTGCGGCACAAGGCAGCACCCACGCCGTTGTCAATGCGGAGCATCAGCACATTCCCCTGCTCTTTTGCATCCGAAAAGCCGTACAGGATACAGTTGGGGTCATGCTCGACCAGAACGGGTAACCCGCATGCCTGCGAAACCGGAGAGCCAAGTGCCACCTCAAAGGCGCCATTCGCCCCCGGGAATTCCCAGAGATCCGATGTCCTGCGGCGGATCCCCTGCATGGCAATACCGATGCCCAGGCATCCCACACCATGCCTTTTCAGCACACCCTGCACCGCTTGGATCACGCTTTGCGTCAAGCGCCCGGCTTCGGCGGCTTCGATGGGAAGCCTCTCGCTATCCACGGGATGAAACAAATTGTCACAGACCGACACGGTCAAGCCCGATAGGTTTACATCCACGCCGAGAAAAAGCTTGTCGGGGGCGGGACGCAGCTTGCCCGGAATACGTCCGCGCCCGCCCGATTCGCCACACTTCTCCTCAATCAAAATACCACAGCTCAGCAGATGAGCGGTCAGATCGGACACGCATGCCCAACTCAACGACAGAGCCTCCATCAGCTCGTTTCGCGTTGCCTCTCCGCGCCTGCGCACCTCGGACAGGATGGCCCCCAGATTCTCTTTTCTCTGTAAATACTGCTCACGGCTTGCCAAAGGATCACCCCCCTATTTTATCGACGGTCGATATTATTATAGAGGACACACCCCTGTTTGTCAAGATACGGAGAAATTTTTTCAAAAATTTAGCTGAGAAAAACAGAGTGCGCATCTGCAAGCTTGCAGATGCGCACTCTGTTATTCGGCTTCTTTGCGGTTGTTGCTGTCCTTCAGCTCCTTGAGCTCGGCCAAGAAGGTATCAAGATCCTTGAACTCGCGATAAACCGAGGCGAAGCGCACGTACGCCACATCGTCTCTTTGCTTGAGCTTGACCATAATCATCTCGCCAAGATCGCGGGAGGTGATCTCCTGCACCAGATTGTTCTGAAGCTCCGCCTCGATCTCGGCGGCGATCTCTTCGCCGTTGACGGGACGCTTCTGGCAAGCCTTCATAATACCGGAAAGCATTTTGGAACGGTCGAACAGCTCCTTGCTGCCGTCTTTTTTGACCACAAGGATCTGCACCGATTCCAGGACCTCAAAGGTGGTGAAACGCTTCTGGCAGGCCAAGCACTCACGGCGGCGACGGATGCTGTTTCCCTCCTCAACAGGGCGGGAATCGATCACTTTACTATCGGGACAACCGCAATTGGGACATCTCATATCTTTTGCTATGCACGGGGCATTCCTTCCTGAAAAATGGAAAATAAGCTTTTCCTTATGCATTATAGCACAAACCCCGGGATTTGTAAAGAGCTTTTAACACGACAATCTTTCTGCCACCTCCAAATCATCCATAATATATTCCGCAGTGCATGGCGTGACCTCACCCTTGATCAACAGATCAAAAATATGGGCGGCGCGGGCAAAGCTCTGCCCTGCCTTCAACAAGCAACGCTCCGTATCACAGGCGATCTCGACAAAAAATTGAGGCGCTTTTTCCAAAAGGCGATATTGCACGGTGCGCCCTGCCACAAGCAGTTCGCTCTCTCTGACGATTTTCGCATCCTGCACCGAATACTGTGCGGACATTTGGGATCTTGGTTTCATTGTCTTTCTCCTTTATGTTTTCGTACGATGCTGCGCAACATCCGACAGCCTTGTTGCCGTCCGTATCATTATACCACATCTTTTTTGGGGAATTTTGCGGCGGCGTTCTACAAAAAGACCGATTTTTGGTCATTCCGACGATCATTGCATCGTGTTTTATTGACAAGCGACAGTATAGTCCATATTTTATACAAAATGCGGAATATTTATACACTCTTTTTGCGGTTTATACCTTTTAGAGCACGACCGAAAGTCCAAGACACGCAGACCGTTTCGACAGTATATGCAGCAGTTTCCTCCCATACCGTATTTTGTTGCTTGCGCAAAGTCCCCGTATTTGCTATAATAGAGACGAAAAACCGAAAGCGAGTAAAAAAATATTATGCAGAAAAAGAAATTTTGTATGAATATGAGAAAAAATGACAGGCGGGATCCGCTTTTTTCTCCAATGGGTAGCAAGATCATGCGTTTGGGGCTTGTACTGATCTATCTTTCGTTATTTCGCTTGATTTTTGAGATCACGGCAAGCGCTCCCTTTACCGCAGCGGCGGCCGAAGATTTCGGACGGATGCTGGAGTACCCCGTGGCCGCATTGATGCTGTTGACCGCCTCGGTCTTTTTGGTGGAAAAGATCATGCGACAGGCAGATACATAAAAAAGAATTCAAAAAATTTCAAAAAAGGTATTGACAAGCGCTCTGCAATATGTTATAATTGCAACGTTCCGAAATCGCTGGTGTGGCTCAATGGCAGAGCAGCTGATTTGTAATCAGCAGGTTGATGGTTCGACTCCGTTCACCAGCTCCAGTGATATTCGGCGGCGGCACCGCCGCCGATATCATACAATTTCATATGGGAGCGTTCCCGAGTGGCCAAAGGGGACAGACTGTAAATCTGCTGGCAATGCCTTCGGTGGTCCGAATCCACCCGCTCCCACCACAAAGAAACCCCGACACGAAGGTGTCGGGGTTTCTTTGTGGTGGGAGCGGGCAACGCCGCGGAACGCGGCGTGGGAAAGAATGGCGCTTGCGACATTCTTT
>JAFTNU010000049.1 GCA_017451735.1 Clostridia bacterium | reverse complement strand
TACCGGTTTGTATGTATCTTGTAGGGGACGGCGCCCTCGACGTCCCGCAAACACACCACACTGTGGTGTTATAGAGTTTTTGGTAATTTGCGTAGCAAATCGGCGGTGTTCAGCCGCCGCAAAAACTCCGGTTACTCGCCAAAGGCGAGTTCATTTTCCGCTCAGAATGACACGCGGAGCGTGTCATGGTATATCTGCGAGGCGTCGTCCCCTACGGGTTTGTGCAAACAACGGCGTCACCCTGAGCGCAGTCGAAAATTGCCGCTTGCGGCAAAATGGAGGTGCGCCGCAAAAATGTACCATGCTCGCACGCCCGTAGACGCTACGCAGCAGCCGCAATGCACGGCTTTCTTTTTTTAACAAACCATAAACATTTCATATCTTTCACACGCTTTTCACATTCTTATATTATAATAGCGCATATAAAATTTTTCAAAGGGGGATCGTAATGCTTTCACTTCGTGAAATCGTTAAAACTTATGCTTCGGGCGATACCGTCGTTGCCGCGCTGAAGGGCGTTTCCATCGACTTCCGCGAGAACGAATTCGTCTCGATCTTAGGTCCCTCGGGTTGCGGAAAAACCACCCTGCTGAATGTCATCGGCGGCCTGGACCGCTATGACAGCGGCGATCTTGTGATCAACGGCCGTTCGACAAAGGAGTACCGCGATGCCGACTGGGACACCTACCGAAACCATTCCATCGGTTTCGTGTTTCAAAGCTACAATCTGATCTCGCACCAGACCGTGCTCTCCAACGTGGAGCTGGCGCTGACCCTGTCGGGCGTTTCCCGTGAGGAACGCCGCCGCCGCGCCATCGAGGCACTGGAGGCCGTGGGCCTTGGAGATCAGATCCACAAAAAGCCCAATCAGATGTCGGGCGGTCAGATGCAGCGCGTGGCCATTGCAAGAGCCCTGGTCAACGACCCGGATATTCTCTTGGCCGACGAGCCCACGGGCGCCCTTGATACCAACACCAGCGTGCAGATCATGGAGATCCTCAAGGAGGTCTCCAAGAAAAAACTGATCATCATGGTCACCCACAACCCGGAGCTGGCCGAGCAGTATTCCTCCCGTATCATCCGCGTGAAGGACGGCCTGGTCATTGACGACACCGACCCCTACACCGCTCCCGCCGCGGCAGAGCCCGAGGCAACGGAGGAGATCACCGAGGCGGTGACTGACGGCACGGGTGAAAAGCGCTCGAAAAAGGCCAAGAAGAACGCCGACGGCAAGGGCAAAAAATCCATGTCCTTCCTCACCGCGCTTTCTCTTTCTCTCAACAACCTGATGACCAAAAAGGCCCGTACGCTCCTTGTATCGGTGGCGGGCAGTATCGGTATCATCGGCATTGCGCTGATCCTAGCCCTTTCCAACGGCGTGAATCTGTTTATCGCCAACATTCAGGAGGAGACCCTGACCTCCTACCCCATTTCCATCACGGCCGAGACCTCCGATTACTCCGCTCTGCTCTCGGCCATGGTGGGGACCGGCGGCGGTAACAAGGCCGATCGGGAGGAGGGCAAGATCTACGTGGACGACTCCATCAGTAACATGGTGGGTGCCATGACCTCTACCAACAAAAACAATCTGGCCGCCTTTGACAAGTACATCAAGGCCCGGTACGATGAGATCAAGGACGATCTCACGGCCATTCAGTATACCTACAACATGGACCTGCAGATCTTCAACGGCAACAGCCCTTACGCCGATAAGGGTCTGATGCAGGTCAGCCCCTCGGATGTGCTCTCCGACTTCGGCAGCGAGTACGCAGGGCTTTCCGCCATTACCGACCGCATCAGCATCTTCTCGGAGATCATGCCCGGCCGTGACGGTCAGCTGATCAACGGAACCATTTACGACCAGTACGAGCTGGTGGACGGCAAGTGGCCCGAAAACGCCAACGAGCTGGTGCTTGTGGTGGACCGCAACAACACCGTTTCCAACATCACCCTTTATATGCTGGGCATGATGGATCCGGATGAAATGACCGCCATGATGGTCTCGATGATGGCAGGCGAGAAATACGACGCCAACACCGAGAACCTCTCCTTCACCTTTGAGGATTTCTACAAGCTTGATCTGTTCCTGATCTACAACTCCGAGTTCTACGAAAAGACCGGCGCCAAATACGATGTAAACGGCACCTCCTACGATGTCTGGAACGATAAGCGGGACAATGAGAGCTTTGAGGCAGGCGAGCTCCGCGCCAACGGCGGTATGAATCTGAAGATCGTGGGCGTGATCGCCCCCGGTGAGGACGCCACCTCCACCTCGATCTCGGGCTCCATCGGCTACACCTCGGCGCTGACCGAGGCAGTACTGCAGAAGGTCAACGAGAGCGAAATCGTCAAGCAACAGCTGGCCACCCCCTCTCACGATGTATTCACCGGTCTGCCCTTTGCCATTGAGGATGCCGCCACTCTGACCGAAGATCAGAAGATCGCCAAATTGGAGGCTCAGTTCAATGCCCTGAACCCCTCCGAAAAGGTGACCGCATATCTGGGAATCCGCACCGAGGTTACCGCCGAGGATATGGTCGGATATCTGGCAAAGGTCAAGGAGACCATCAACACCCCCGAAAAGCAAAAGCAGTTTCTGATTGACCTTTACGGCTTCAACAGCGGCAACGGCTCCCTTGACTACGGCACCAGCGCCAATGAGGCGGTCGCCGCCATCCTGCTTGCCGCCGATATGGTACCCGGTTATACCCTGGAGCAATACAAGCAAATGGTTCCCTCCTTCTCCTCCATGTTCGAGCTGGACGGTATCCCGCTGAAGCCCGACGACAACGATCCCAATACCGAAGAAAACAGTAAGGTATACGATACTTACAACGGTCTGATCTCCACCATGTACGACACCGACGAGAAGATGGCCCGTGCCTTTGACAGCATGACCGAGGTCACCTTTAAGATGGTCTACTCCATGGTCGAGACCCAGAACGTGACCACCGAGGCCAAGACCCCCACCGCCCCCCACTTTGCCGCGTTCCTCGCGGGCACCCTTGCGGATATGCCCACCGCCGGGGAGCAGCGTGAGTATTTGCTGTCCTATCTGATGACCGCCAATGGGATCACCTCCATGCAGGATTCGTTGGCCGCATCTCTTTACAATTATGTATATGTAACACTGCAAGAGGCCGACGGGTCTCTCGCCGTCAAATACTACACCACCCGCATCGACAACGACGAAGCCTTCAAGAACGATGCGATCGCGGCATTGTTCGATCAATACCGCAAATCCATGACCGACACCGCGTCGGGCGCTACCGCCGAGACCCGTGCCGAGTACGCCGCTCTCTACACCAACCATATGCTGAAGTCCGACAGCACCTACGACGAAAATCTGATCACCGTCGGCTCCAGCGTCAGCGAGGATTCCCTCACCGCCATCAACATCTACCCCGTGGATTTTGAGGCCAAGGAGCGGTTATCCCAGATCATCACCGATTACAACAACCAGGAGGGGCTTGCCGAAGAGGATAAGATCTCCTACACCGACATGGTGGCGCTGGTCATGTCCTCGGTGACTACCATCGTCAATGTGATCTCCTATGTGCTGATCGCCTTCGTCTCCATTTCTCTGGTAGTCTCCTCCCTGATGATCGGTATCATCACCTACATCTCGGTACTGGAGCGTACCAAGGAGATCGGTATCCTGCGTGCCATCGGCGCCTCCAAAAAGGATATCTCCCGCGTATTCAACGCAGAGACCCTGATCATCGGCTTTGCCGCAGGCCTGATCGGCATTCTGGTCACCGTACTGCTGTGCATCCCCGCCAACCTCATTCTGCGGGCGGTCACGGGCTTTAGCAGTATCAACGCCCACCTGCCCTTCGTCTCCGCCGTGATCCTGATCGCCATCAGCATGGTGCTGACCCTGATCGCAGGCGTGATCCCCTCCAGGATCGCCTCCAAGAAGGATCCTGTGGTGGCACTGCGCACCGATTAAGCATTTCCAAGCATATAGACTCACAAAGGTGCAAGCATCGCATTTGACTTGTCAAACGCAAATATGGGCTATGCCCAAATCCATATACAAATAGAAAAGAGAGGACAAGGCAATGATTTGCCAAGTCCTCTCTTTTCTATTAGGCGATATATTCGCTGTGCGAATGCGATATAACCTCATTGCTTGCTATAAATTCCTCGTTTGCGCAGCAAACATATCGCACGCGAAGCGTATATCGCATTGCGCAGCAATATATCGCAAATCCCGCAAGGAATTTATATCGCTGCGTGTTCTCCGTTAAGGAGAACACGCCAAAGCTTCCCCTCCTGCTCTGTTTAGAAAAAAGCACACCGTAGGCATTTTTGCCTACGGTGTGCTTTTTTCTGATCACTTCTTTGCTTTGGGAGTGATGGTTGCGGTATCGCTGAGCAGGCGGCCCAGATCGGACATGATCTTGGTGGCACGGTCCTGCAGCATATAGAAGGAGCCGTTGGCGCCGCCGTTATTCTCCTCCACCGTCACATAGCAGCCGCTGCTGCCGGCCTGCCGGAAGTAGAAGCGATAGGTCTTGGTCAGCATCTTTCCGTCACCGATATCAAAGGTCAACGTGATGGTCATATCGGGCGCAGAGGCCTTCAGTGCCTCCTGCTTTTCCTCACTGTCCGAGGGCATTTCGCCCTCCAGCTCGGACCACAGCAGGGTCTGATAGAACAGCTTGAACTTATCGGTATTGGTAAAGGGAAGATTGCTGCCGATCGATGCGCCGTCCTTCACATAGCCGTGGGAAACGGTGATCTCGGTGCCGCTGGCACTACCCGATGCGGCATTGCCCTCACTGTCTACATAGCCCACGGAGAATGTGGCCTCCGTCACACCGGAAATGCCCTTGTTGCTATCGGTTTCCGTATACGTAGTACCGTTTTTGATACTGATCTCCATTTTTTCCAGATAGATGATGCTGGCATCAAAAATGGTATTGTTGATCCAACGGAAGTCGGTCCACTCCAAAAATTCCAGATAGGTGCGGGGGGTCTCCACCACCATGTCAAACATCTCGTTGAACATATAGTAGACATCTTCCCCGTCGGCGTTTTTGGTCAGCGGGCTGATCCAGATCTGATGCGGAATCTTTTCGGTGGGCTCATAGTCCCCGTCCTCTCCTGCGCGGGAGGCGTTGAAGGTGAACTCGATGGCAAAGGCAACGCCATAGGTTTTGACAAAATCGGTCAGGTTATCCTCGGTGTCTCCGTCATCGTCATAAAGCTTGACGGTGCGGGAGGGGGCCAGATCCGCAATGCTCTGCAAGCAGGCGTCTGCCTTATTCTCATTGATGGAATAGCCGCTCAGCTTTCCCTCACCCACATAAGGCGTGTGTGCATAGTAGGTGTCCCGACGCAGCTCAATGGGCTCGTAAGAGAACTGAACGATCTTTTCAAAATTCTTCAGATCGGCAAGATCCCCGCTGCCATCGGTGCCCCAGATGGTGAAATCGGTCACGTCAAAGTAGTTGGTGGTGCTCATGGTGGTGGTGACCGTGGGGGTCACATAATCCTCTACGGCGCACAGAAGCGTGCCCGACAAAGTGGAGTTGTACGCAGACTCCTCCATCTGCTGCAGAACATAAACATCGGGCCTGTCGGCATAGCGGGCATAATAGCCCGTGTCGTCCAGGATGATATCTCCGATGATGACCTTATGGGTGGTACCGTCAAGGGCGGTAATGATGAAATAATTCTCGGCATCCTCCGGATTTTCGGGCAAGCCGTATTCGGCGTAGCCGTTCTGCCGGAAGCCCTCGGCATCCGGATTTTCGGGGGAAAGATCCAATCTTGCGATGGTATTGGTATAGCCCGCCACCACGATCAGAGTGGAAAACATGGTGGAATCATAAGGGGTGCTCTCATGCCCCTTGATGGCAAAGGTATCATCCGTCTGCCGCTCAAAGGTGAAGTGGTCCTTCTCGTTCTTGATCTCGATGGACTGTATCTCTTCCCGTTGCAGCATGGGATACAGCAGAATATCGTAGGATGCATCCGAGGAGCTGAACCAGGCCTGCTCGGTACCGCTGAGCAGGACCGTTGCCACCACGGTGGGGGTACCGTCCTCCTCGCTGACCATCACCAGGGTACCGTCCTTGGTCTTATAAAGGCCCTCGGAGGTCAACTCGCAAATGTCGCCATGCTCATTCTGCATGATCCACACGCCGTCTTTTTTCACGGCATAGTATTTGGTTCCGTCGGTATCCACCACGTTGGTGCCGTCCGGATATTCCACCAAAATGCGGTTGGTAAAGCGCCAGACCAGGCCAAAGGCCACAGCCAGAACCGCCACCACACCGACACAGATCAGGACCGCCAGCCGCTGGCGCTTGAGCGACGAGCGGCGGGGCTTGGTCGTTGGGAATTTTGTTTCTTGTGTCATGCGTATTTTCTCCTCACCATGATATAAATACCTGCGATGAAGATAATGGATGCGGGCACTACGGTCAGCACAATGGTATACTGATTGGCCGCCGCGGTGGTGATCGAATCGATCGTCGTATCCGTAAAGTACTTGGCGTCAAGGGAAACCGAGATCTGCGCACCGCCCAGCTCATGGCAGGCGCGGGTCAGCACGGTATGGTTGCCGTAAGCACTGTCAAGCGCGCCCGCCGAGGCAAAATCGGTGGAGGCGCAGGCCAACAGGTAGGAATACCCGTCGTCCAGCATCTCACGGGTGACGGTCATATACTTGAAGGGGCCTTCCACATCCAGCTCCTTCTCGCCGCCCAGGGCGACCGCCTCCTTGGAGGAGGTAAAGACATCGTAAATGTCACGCTGAACACCGTTGGAATAGTAAGTGCCGTACTCACACTCGTTGGTCTCGTCATAGCTGTAGGTGTAAGAGGACTTGATAGCGCTTGTGTACTGGAACACTACGCTCTTGGGATAATTGGAGCTCCGCAGCTGGCGGGTCAGCGAGGCGCCAAGGCCGGTTTCCGCGTAGGTGGCCACATTGGTCAGACCGTTGGCGGTGAAGGAATTGTTCTGATCCTTGATCAGGTAATTAGAGGTCACACCGCTGGCCGCATCGGTGTTACGGGCGATCTCCACGCCCCACTCCTTCAAAAAGGCCTCCAGATTGGGGAGGGTGGGCGTTTCGTAATCGAAGAACACCATGACCGACTTTTTCTGATCCAGGAAGACCTTCAGCTTGTCGATCTCGGAAATATCGGAAATGCCTGTGGAATCGATATCCATAAAGTCGCTCTGGGGATCGAAAATGAGCACCAGACTGCAATCCTCGGGCAATGCCTCCTTGGAAAGATCCACGGGCCGTACATCATAGCCTGTTTCATAAAGCAGGGTCAGAATGGGACTGCCGCTGGAATCGGAGGGAATGAGGCTGTCGGTCTCGCCATGACCGATGGTATAGCAGGCAATGGGGGTCTCTACCTGGGTAACGGCATGGAGCGCCGAAACCAGACGCTGTTCCCCGTTGTAGCCCACGATCGACGTGCTGTCGGAGGAATCGAGCATAAACAGGGAGGAAAGACTGTACACGCGGGATTGGGTACCGCTAGTCACGATCACGCTGTAGGCGTTGATGCTCTGACCCGAGCTCTCCTTGTACTGGGAAACCGCAGAGGGGTTGGTCAGATAATCCACGTACTTGATCTTGATGTTGTCATATTCCTTGGCCATCTCCAGGACGGTGTAAAGCACATAGCGCTGAGTAGCCTCGGCCTCCATGGTATCCTTGGTGGAGCAGAAGATGATGGTGGCCTCTACGTCCCGCTCCTCGCCCGTTGCGGTGTCCACATACTTGCGGGGGCTGACGCGCTTGCCGTCCTCATCTACATTGTAAAAGACCTGATCGAGCAGCACCTTGGCCTCGTCGGACAAGGTATAGATCTCCTCGGCGGTCATATCGATATACCAAACAAATTTCTCGGAAAGAGCGGTGAAAATGGCATTGAGCAGAATCACCGCGGCGATGATGACAACGGTCAGTGCAACGGAAACACTGCCGTAACGAAATTTTTTACCGTGCAGAAAATTCATCCGTAACACCTCCCATCAACCCCAACGGCGCTTTTCGTAAACGCGCACCGTCAGGAACAAAAACACGCCCGAGATCGAAAGATAGTAAAGCAGGGCGGAAAAGTCGAACAGACCGTAGGCAAAGCGGTCAAAGCGGTTGAGCACAGAGATCCAATCCAATACCGTGCGCACCACCGTGGAGCCGATATACTGGTTGAAAATGCCCACTAAGATCATCACCGCAATGGCGGCGACGGTGATCACCGCAGCGGAAAGCTGGCTCTCGGTCAGGGACGAGATGAAGAGTCCCACGGCAATAAAGCAGGCACCGATCAGGATCACACCGATCAGGCACCCCAGGACCTGCCCGCCCACAGGGCCCACATGGGCATTGGAGGAGGCAGAACTCCGCTCGGTAATGGCGTAGGACAGCAGGGGGAAGAAATTGATGCAGGAGACCAGCACCGTGGCAACGAACAAGGACAGTGCCGCCAGGTATTTACCGAACACCATGCCCGTGATCGACACGGGGGCGGTGAGAAGCAGCTGCTCGGTCCGCATTTTCCGCTCCTCGGAAAACAGACGCATGGTGAGCAACGGAATGAGGATGATAAAGGTAAAGATCATGTACTGAAAATAACTGGTGGTGCTGTAGCTGGCCTGCTGGATGGTGGTATAGGCACAGATCAGCGCCGCGGCAGCCAGGAAGATACCGGTATACACATAGCCCACGGGGCTGATGAAGTATGCCCGCAATTCTTTTTTGAAAATGGCAAACATAGTGTAAGTCGGCAAATGCCGACGCTCCTTTCTTTTGCTTTTGAACGCCAATGGCCTTTAATCTTCGCCCTCATACGGTGCGATATTCTTCTGCGCCTCGGCCGTGGAATCGATGATGGCCTGGGCCAGATCCTTTTCCGCATCGGTGGCGCTGCGGCCGCGGCGGGCTTTGCCGGGCTTTCTCACCCGCTCCCCTTCCCCGGTCTTGTCCACAATGGAGATGAAGATATCCTCCAGGCTCATGCCGAGGGCCTCCATGCCGACCATGGGCCAGCCCTTCTGAGCCAGGGTATAAAACAGAGATTTACGCATATCGATGTTGGGTGCGCTCTCCACCAGATAGGTATAGGCCTCCCCGTCCCTGGCGGGCAATGCCTCCACGTAAGAAATATCGGAGCGGTCGTTGAGCATACTCATCACCTCGCGCTGAGGGCCGCAGATCTTGACCCTGTAACGGCGGTTGCCGTCGGCAACACGGTTGATGTTCTCGGTCAGCTCGTCCGCCACCACCTTTCCCTTGTTGATGATGATGATACGGTCGCACACCGCCTGCACCTCCTGAAGGATGTGAGTGGAAAGAATGACCGTATGATCCTTGCCAAGGGTGCGGATCAGATTGCGGATCTCGATGATCTGCTTGGGATCAAGGCCGACGGTAGGCTCGTCAAAAATAATAACCGGGGGATTGCCAATGAGCGCCTGAGCGATACCCACACGCTGGCGGTATCCCTTGGAAAGATTGCGGATGACCCGCTTGTACACATCCTTGATCTTGACAACATCACAGATCTCCTCCAGATGCTTGGTGCGGTTCATGGTGCACCCCTTCAGATTGTAAACGAAAATGAGGTATTCCTCTACCGTCATATCCAGATAAAGAGGGGGCTGCTCGGGCAGGTAACCGATGCGCCGCTTGACCTCGAGAGGCTCGTCCAGCACATTGAGTCCATCCACCATCACGCGGCCGGCGGTGGAGGAAAGGTAGCCTGCCAGGATGTTCATGGTCGTACTCTTACCGGCGCCGTTGGGGCCGAGGAACCCGACGATCTCACCGGGGGCGATCTCAAAGCTGACATCGTCCACCGCGCAATTGGTGCCGTAGTTTTTGACCAGATGGTCGATCTTAATCATAAGGCATGATCCTTTCGGTAAATTGTACCGCCCCAAGGGCGGCCCACGGGTGACCCTTGGGGCACCCGCGTTTTTATACATTGTATATTATATCACATCCTGCCGAAAGAATCAACCTCAAAAGGCCGCCTTTCCCCCGCCCGTTTGTGATATTTTCATGAATTTTTCGTGGTTTTACGCAGATTTTGGGTGAATTTGAAGGACGGCGCCTGCTTTAAGCCATTCCGGAGATGCGTCAATCCGCCAAGGGCATTGCCGTTATATAACAGATCGGGCCTTCCGCCCTTGGGCGGAAGGCCCGATCCCGTAAATCGCATACCGTTATGCGGCTTTCTTAGTCGTCGATGCCGCTGTTGTCATCGTTGTCATCGTTGTCATCGTTGTCGCCGTTGTCGCCGTTGTTACCCTGATCCCCATCCCCATCGGAATTGGGCTCCTCCACCACGGTACTGCCGTAGGCGGTAAAGGTGTATGCACGGTGCTGGGTCACACTGCCCGACACCACATCGTATTCCAAAGAGACCAGACGCATGGTATCGGAATCATCGGAGGCCAAGCCGATCCTCACATTTTCGATCCTTACGCCGTCCTTCTCATAGCACACTCCGCTTGCCACGTAGGTGTCGCTTGCGGCATCATAGGTATACTTGGCAGAGGAGATCTCCGTCAGGAAGGAGAAGCTCGAGATCACCACATCGGGATCGTTGGGATAGCCGCCGCCGGACACATTGCCACTATCGATCATCACGGTCACGGCACTGCCGTCGCCGATCTTCTCGGTCAGTGTCACATTACCGAAGTTGGAGAAATCAACAACCTCCGCATAAGTAGAGCTGTAAAGCAGCTGAGCGACCGCCGTAGTGCCGTAAGCGGCAAAGGTCAGCTTCAGGGTACCCGTACCGGTCGAGCCGGCGCCGTTATCCACGGTATAGGCGGCCTCCACGGTGGAGACCTGACTGCCGGTAAAGGTCAGCTTGAAATCCTTGTAGGTGCGGGTCACACCGTCATTATCGGTCACCGCGATCTGGCAGTCGGCCGCGGCCGTATAGATCTTGGTGTCGGCATTGTAGGTCAACTGGCTATGCTTGATGGCAGTGAAGAACAGGAGAGCGGTACGCACGGCTCCCGTGCTTTCGGCATCCTCCTCCTCGGCCTCTGTGACCTGCCCTGCCGCAGTGCCGGCCTGAGAGTATTTGCCGCCATCCAGCTTGGTGATCAGAAAAGTGGAAACGGTCTCGCCGTCAACCGTCTCGGTGCCCTCTTGGGTAACGGTTACATTTTGGAAGGCCGCCGTCTCGGTAGCGGCACCGTACTGAGAAAGGCTGAGCCCGTTAAAGGTCACCGCCTCGGTCTTGGTCTGCTTGCACACGGTGCAGGTATAGGTTTTAACGCCCTGGGCGGTGTCGGTGGCCTCGGTCGTGATCTGGCCTTCATCAAAGGTGTGCTCGGCCTTTTCCGAGACCTCCCCACAGCCGGCATCCTCGCAGGCGTGCCAGTGATGGGTTGCGTCTTTTTCCCAATCGGTTTTAAAGGTGTGCGACCCGCAGGAGGACAGGAGCATCCCCGTGCCCGCGCACATGCATGCGGCAAGTACAACTGCCAAAATCTTTCTTTTCATCATGGCAATTCTCCTTTCTTTTAAGAAAAGCTTGAACTGCGCGCCGCGCGGCTCAATTTCATTATAGCACTCCCGCAGGTAAAAATCAATGAACATTGTATGAACTTTACTGCATTTTGCCACAAATTTTGCACCGATATTCCCCTTCATCTCTTGACGCAATGCGCCAAAAGTGATAAAATATTCAAAAATTCCGCACAGAAGGTGCTTTATGAAAAACAACAATATCGTTCTCATCGGAATGCCGGGGTGCGGCAAAAGCACGCTTGGCGTGATCTTAGCCAAGATGCTTTGCATGGACTTTGTGGATGTGGATCTGCTGATCCAGCGCCGGATCGGCACAAGTCTGCAAGCATACATCGACCGCTTCGGCACAGACGCCTTTCTGGCCGCCGAAGCCGAGACTCTGGAGGCGCTGGAGGCAACCCATACCGTGATCGCCACGGGAGGCAGTGCCCCGCTGACGGCCAAGGGCGCCGCCCGTCTGACCGAGCTGGGCGAGGTGGTCTTTCTGGATCTTCCGCTCCCCGAAATCGAGAGACGTATCACAAATTTGCACAGCCGCGGGATCGCCATGCGGCCGGGCGAGACTCTGGCGGATGTCTACCATCACCGTCTCCCCTATTACAGAGCCATCGCCGACCGCACCGTTACGGTAAACGGCAACGACATCGCCGCCGCGGCGGCACAGCTGGCCGAAATACTGAAAAAATAAAAATAACTTTTTTTCAAAAACCCCTTGACAAATCCCATTCTTGTGTGCTAATATATGTGAGTACGCCGAAAGGCTACACGCGGCTTTAGCTCAGTTGGATAGAGTGCCTGGCTACGAACCAGTAGGTCGAGGGTTCGAGTCCCCCAAGCCGCGCCATAACAAAAACCGCCACCCAATCGGGTGGCGGTTTTTGTTATGCTGCGCTCTTGGGGAGGGGAGAGGCCTACAGGGGGAAACCCGCAAGGGTTTTCCGCCACGCCCCGCGTGGCGGACGAGTCGGCCAAGCCTGCGGGAAATCCCCCCAATTTGTGCTTTCTGAACCCCCAACGAAGCTGATTGATGAAATTCCTGTGACTGTTTGCAAAAATCTTTACCCACTCTATGTCAAAAACGGTTTGAAAAGCCAGGATATGGGCCATACTAAGCAGGAGATTTTCAAAAGAGGTACTTATATGAGCGACAAAACAGCGGCGGTCAAAACCCTCTCCTTTCTGGTGGTTACCATCGGCCTTTATCTGCTGCTCTGGCAGACCATTCTGACCCGTGCGGATTTTCCCGTCTATTACTATGCCCGCCTGATCGAGCTGCTGGGCATCGGCCTTTTCATCGCGCTGGCCCTTTCCACGCCCATGAGGTTTGAAGAAATGGGCATTGTTACCGATAAGGTCACCCTGTTCCGCTCTCTTGCCCTGGGCGGTTGCGCGGCGCTTTTTGCCTGTTGCTTTTTTGCCGCTCTGGGGGCATTCAGCGGCAGTTCTCCTCTGTTTTCTCTGCACGTTGGGGGGGATATTTCCCGCGTGACCTATATTCTGGTGGCCCCCCTGCAGGAGGTGCTGGCAAAAAGCGTGATGTATTACAGCTTTGAGCTCTGCTTTGGTCGGGAGCATCCCTTTCTCATCGTGCTGATGTCGGCCATCGTGTTCGGCATTTTTCACGTGGTCTACGGCATCCGCATGATGCTTCTTGCCATGGCACTGACCCTGCTGACGGGGTGGATGTTCCGCCGTGTACGGTGCGTCTGGGGCTGTGCACTGGCCCACTTTGCCTTCGGCTTTCTGCCCGCCTGCTTCGGGCTTGCATAAGCTCCTCTTTTATGGTATAATGTATTTGCGGGCCCCCGCAAACCGACCGTAAAGGAGGATCGTTTATGGCATTTGAAAAAAAGACCGTGCAATCCAATTGCGACACCTGCGAGTTTTACGACTATGATGAGTACAACGAGGAATACTCCTGCACGGCAAAGCTGGATGAGGACGATATGGTGCGCTTTCTCGACCGCCGCACTGCCTCCTGCCCTTATTACCGCTACTACGACGAGTATAAGAGTGTACACAAGCAGATCTGAAAAGGAAGAGCGGGGATTGCTGCAGCAATCCCCGCTCCTCCTTTTTTATTGTAAAATCCCCCGACGGGGCTTCTACATACCACCGGCTTAGCCGATGGTATGTGATTATTTTTCCGCAAGACAGAGGATCCCCGCGGCCAGCTCCCGAGGCTCCACGCCCGAATAGTTCAACACAACAGTATGGGTATCCGAGCGCTTGCCACCAATGTCATAATCCCCCAAAAAAGCCACACGTATGCCGTTTTTCTCAAAAACCGAGCGCAGTTCCGCATCACTGCGTTGCGTGTTGATCCGCACCAGAAAGTGCAGACCCGCATCGGCCTCCCGAATATCGATCCTGTCAGCAAAGGGTGCGTTTTTCAGCAAAGAGATCACCTCGTCCCGCCTGGTACGGTAGAAGGTCCGCATGCGGTGCAGATGGCGCTCGAAATGCCCCTCCCGCAAAAAGCGGGCCAGGGTATATTGCTCAAAAGCGGGAACGGGACAGGCATAAAAGCCCAGCATGTCCCGATAGCGGGGCAACAAGGATTTGGGCAACACCATGTAGCTGATACGCATGGAGGGGGCAATGGTTTTGGAGAAGGTGTTCATATAGATCACCCGTCCCGCCTCATCCATACCGAAAAGGGGCGGGATCGGCCTCCCCGTAAAGCGAAATTCGCTGTCATAGTCATCCTCGATGATATAGCGATCCCCGCCCTGCATCCAATGCAGTAAAGCGCGACGACGGGTGGCGGGCATAACGGTGCCTGTCGGGAAATGGTGGTTGGGGGAGATGTGCAGCACCTCCACACCAAGCGGATCCAGAGCCGCAGGATCCACCCCGCCCTCGTCCAGCGGAACCGGGCAAAAACGCACCCCGTTCAGGGCGTAAATCCGTGCGATCTTGGTGTGTCCCGGATTCTCTACCCCAAAGCACCGCTCTCTGCCCAGCAGGTGCAACAGCAGCTGGTACAGGTACTCGGTGCCCGCACCGATCACGATCTGCTCGGAGTCGGCAGCGATCCCCCTTCCCTCCCGCAGATAAGCGGCGATGGCCTCCCGCAGTGCGGGCGCGCCTGCGGCAGGCAAGGGAGCCAGCAAGCGGCTCTCCTCCTCGGTCAGCACCCGACGCATCAGCCGTGCCCATAACGAAAAGGGGAAGCGAGAGGCATCGGTGGTATTGGTAACAAGATCCAGGATAACGTCTGCCTTTTTTTCTTCTTTGTTGGTATGCCTCTGCCCCGCCGGAGTCGGCACGGGAGGGAGCTCGGCAGGAAAATCCGCAACATAATAGCCGCTCCGCTCCCGCGCCTCGATATACCCCTCTGCGATCAGCTGCTCATAGGCATTCTGCACCGTGTTGACGCTGATGCCGTGATGCTCGGCAAAGCGGCGCTTGGAGGGCAGCTTCTCGCCGGGTGTCAGCGTCCCCGACAAAATGTCGGCCCGCAAGGCCGCAGGCAAGGCGTCGCAAAGCTTGCCTCCGCTCAGATCGTATGTGCGCATTTGGTTCCCCTTCTTCGGCTTTTTTCTTTTATTTTATCATATCAGAAGGCAGATTACAAGAGGTTGCCGCGAAATTGGCCGGGGATGACACATGCGGCATATCGCACCGAACGGTATATCGCATTGCCGCAAGGCAATCTATCGCGGGCGATGCGCAGGAATCGCAAACAAAAAAGCCTTCCCCAAGTGAGGAAGGTGTCGCGCTATCGCGCGACGGATGAGGACGCCTTTTATGCTTACTTACCGGCTCTCCTCATCCACCGCAAGCGATCCCCCTTCCCCGCTGGGGAAGGCAAGGGTGCGGATTTGTGCGAACATAGTGCGTAGCCGCAAGGTGAATCACAGATGCAGGGGGACGGCCAAAGGTCGTGGACGGCCACCTTCCCCTACAAAGGGAATGCGGTCAACATCCCGGCTATGTGTCATCCTGAGCGGAGGGCGTAGCCCGTAGTCGAACTTTTGCGGGTCAAGGAATAAACTCGCCGAAGACGAGCAACCGGAGGTTTTGCGGCGGCTGAACACCGCGATTGGCTATGCAAATTACCAAAACCTCTTGTGCCGCGGATGCGGGAGGTGAGCGTCGCCGCAGAGCTACCGTGGCTCGGCCACCGTCTCCCCGGCGTGAAAGCACGTGGGGATGGTCAAGGTCAGAGGGGTGTTGGTTCGCGGCTCCATCATACGGCTCTCGATCTCTCGCATAGCCAGAGTGCAGACCGTTTCAATCATATCATCCACATACGCCACATCCAGGGTCTCGTCCAAGGGATCCGGCGTATGATCCATCGATATCACCGACATCTCCTCCGGCACCGACACCCCCTGTCGGCGCAGCTCGGCAAGCACGCCCTGTGTCACGTTTCCGTAAGCGCCGAACACGGCGGTGGGGCGCTCGGGGAGCGCCAACAGCTGTCGGGCACCGTCCATGCCCGCCTCCTCAAAGCGATATTCCGAGCGGACAAAATATTTCTCGGATAGCTCCAAGCCGTGCTTTTGGAGACAGGCTCTTAATTTTTCTCCCTTTTGCAGGGTCAGCGGCTCGCTGACATAGGCAATGCGGCGGTGGCCCTTCTCCACCAGATCCGCCACTGCCTCCTCCAGACCCACGCCCAGCTCCGCATTCACACAAACGCCGTGATTCCGGGTACTATTACCAATGTTGATAAACACCGTATCGTTCCCGCTCGGGAATTCGGTGTGGCTGGAGATCGAGATCAGGGCGTCCACCTTGCCGTGGTCGCTGTAATAGCGAATCAGCGTTTGCTCCATCTGCGGATCGAAATTGCTGATGGAGAGCAGCATGGTATAGCCGTTGCGATCCACCACGCGCCTGAACTCCTCAATATATTTGATATAGCATCTGCTATCCACCTCGGGCACGATCAGCGCCACCACGGGCTTTTCGTAAGGGGCATTGTAGAACTGCCCGAAGCACCCGTGCTCCCGTGCCACGCGAAACACGTGCTCCCGCATGCTGTCGCTGACAGTGCCCTTGCCCGAAAACGCCTTGGACGCCACCGACACCGACACGTTGGCAAGCTTTGCCAGCTGGCTTAAAGTCATACCGTCCCCTCCCCTTTCCTACTGTTCCATTTGATTATAGCACCCTGCTCCCGAGGTGTCAAGACAGAAAAATTTTCTCCTTTTCCGATTGGTATTGACTTTTACGGCCTTTCTTTTTACAATAAACACAACGACAATACCAAGGAGCATATGATGGCAACCGTAAAAATTGATCTGAGCAAGCAAGTTAAAAAAATGAAGCCCATGCACGGCGGCGGTCAGCCCCCGCTTGGCGGCAAGAACATGACCGAATACTTCCACTATATGACCGAGGCGGGTATTCCCTTCTCCCGTCTCCACGATGTGTGGGGCGCCTTTGGCGGCAACCGCTTTGTGGATATCCCTAACGTGTTCCGCAACTTCGACGCGGACGAAACCGATCCCGCCAATTACGACTTCACCTTTACCGACCATCTGCTGAAGGCGCTGATCGACGCAGGGGTGGAGCCCTACTATCGCCTTGGCATCACCATTGAAAATCAAGCCTATATCAAGCCCTATCATACCTTCCCCCCGAAGAACTATGAAAAGTGGGCGCGGATCTGCGAGCATGTGATCCGCCATTATACCGAAGGGTGGGCAAACGGTTACAAATATCCCATTACGTATTGGGAAATCTGGAACGAGCCCGAGGTGCAGAATGAGATGATGTGGTGCGGCACCTTTGAGGAATATTACCGTCTTTACGACGTCGCCGCCAAGCACCTCAAGGCCTGCTTCCCCCACTTGAAGATCGGCGGCTATGCCTCCTGCGGCTTTTATGCCATCGCCCCCAAGGTCAAGGTGGATCCCGCCACCAACCTGCCCGGCACCATTCCCCCCAGCGAGCACGAGGAAAAGCTGATGCGCTTTTTCTACGGCTTCTTTGATTACATCAAGAGCCACGGCTCTCCCATCGACTTTTTCTCCTGGCACAGTTATGCGGATGTCTCCCGCGTAGCCATCATGGATCAGTGGCTGCATGAGGAGCTGGAAAAGCTCGGCTACGGAGGGCTGGAGACCCATCTGAACGAATGGGATCCCGTTGCAAAGGAGTTCGGCACCGCCCATCACAGCGCGGAGGTGGCGGCAATGATCATTGCCCTCCAGCACGGGCACACCGATGTAGCGTGCATCTACGATATGCGTACCACCAATGCGCCCTACTGTCCGCTCTTTGACATCCGCACCCACAAGCCCATCCACGCCTACTACTGCATGGTGGCCTTCAATACCCTATATAAGCTGGGCCGCCAGGTGGAGACCGTCTGCGACACCAACAGGCTCTATGCTCTTGCCGCCTCCGACGGCAAACGCCACGCGCTGATGCTCTCCAATCTGACAGACGAGCGGCAGGAGCTTTGCATCCGGGGCGCAGACCTGACCGACGCCCGCTGGCACATCATCGATGGAGAGCGCCTGCTCTCCTGGTCCCCCGCCGTAAAGGTATTGGAGCCCAACGATGTGGTTCTGATCGAATGGTAAGCCAACCGTTCTCTTACAAAGCCCGGCATAGCGCCCCAAAAAAGGGGGCAAGCACAATTGTGCTTGCCCCCTTTTTTTAACCTGTTTCGTCTGTTTTTGAGATTTTTGAATAATTTGTTAAAAATCTATTGACAAAATGATTTTGATGATATATAATTCGTTTGTTGCTATTAAATCAATCTGAAGGAGGATAATTTATCATGAAAGCAACAACAAAAAAGCTCTACTCTCTTGTCTGTGCCGCCATCATCCTGGTATTGACCGTTTTGCTGACAGTCGGCTCTTTTCTGCCTGCATTCAGCATCAACATGGCAAGATACGGCGCCTCCGAGATCTTCACGCAAGGCTCTCTGACCTCCGGCCTGGTCTTTGATGAGGGCGGTATCGGTCTTGGCAACGCATTAAAGCTTGTCACCAAGTACCGCTACGTTTCCATCATCAACAAGGTTCAGTTTACCGAGACCAAGATCCGCGACTATAACGCGGAGATCGCCGACATCGAAGCACGCATTCTGGAAAACCAGCTCAACAATCTGGAGGGCCGCAACGACTCCACCATCGATGCGTTGAAGGAAAGCCGTGACGAGGTGAAGGAAAGCCGCGACGAGGTGATCGAGGAGCTGGAGGCCTTCCGCGCCCAGGTCACCGAGGCCGAATGGAAGGAATTGGACGAGCTGCTCAAGGACGAGGGCTTTGTCAACGCTCTGTATGCAGAGGTGGGCGTGATCGGTACGATCATGGGCATCCTCGAGGAAAGCAGCGGTGACAACTTCCGCTACAACACCACCTATGTGCACGTGCTGGTCGTCTTCCTTGGCTTCATGTTCTTTGCCATAGCACTGGTGGTCTGCGTGGTCATGCCCATCGTGATCCTGGTCACGCTGATCCGCAAGATCCTCTTCTTTGTACGCAATTTCAAGAATCTGGATGCCGAAAAGCTGGAGGCCCTGACCCCCAAAAAGGTCACCGGTCCCGCCCTGCTGCCCTTTGTATTCTTCGGTATTACCAAAATGCTTTTGGGCGGAGCCTTCTCCCTTGGCATCGGCTCTGTTCTGGTACTGGTCGCCGTGATCCTGCTGGCTCTGGTCAGCACCGCCAACAAGATCATTCTGCAGGAAAAGGGCAATGCCGCCAGAATCGGCAGATCCGTGCTGACGCTGCTGAGTGCCGTTCTGGGCCTGCTGCTGTTTGTCAATGTGGTCAATATGGATCTGATCCCCACCTACATCACCAACAGTGACACCATGGTGGATGCCACCTCCGGTGCACTTTACTCCCAGTTCTACGCAGAACGCCTCGCAGCAGTCACGGATATCAATCAGATCCAGTACGTCGGCGATTACGCCGAGGACGACGTAAAGGAATATATCTCCGAGGCCCTGACCTCCAACGCGCCTATGGTGCTTCTCTGCGGCATTCTCGGCACCGTATGCGCCGCGATCCTGCTGGTCTGCCTGCTGGAGCGCCTTGCCAGCAAGGATTACAAAACCAAGACCGGTGACCGCAAGAACTACGGTCCTCAGTTTGTGCTTGCCGTTCTGCTGGCCGTCTGTGCGGTCTTTACCACGACACTGGGTGTCACTACCGTTGAAGACAGAACCACCGCCTATACCGAGGATTGCTCTCTCAAGATCCTTTGGAACGAATACGAGGTAGAGGGCACCGCCGTAAAGGCCGCCTACGACGCTTCGCTGGCTGCAGAGGAAGCGGCCGGCAAATCCATCGAGTCGCTGAAGGAGCAGATCAAAAACACCTCCGACGATAATGCCAAGGCTCTGCTGGAGGTCGCCCTTGACAATGCCGAGCGGACGAAAAATCTCAGTGAGCAGACCGAAGAAATTCTGGCCAAAAACAACAGTGGCATGAACACCAAGATGCTTGTCCTTGCCATTCTGATCCTGCTGGTGGAGATCCTCTATCAGCTCTGCCCCAAGCTGGTGGAAAAGCTCCTGCCCGAAGGGCTGAAGAATAAGCTGGAGGCCGTCTGCGAAAGCAATGCCGCCGACGAGGCTCCCACCGAATCCGAGGCGACCGAGGCCGAGGTCACCGACACCGAGGCGACCGAGCAAGAGACTGCCGAAGCCCCCGAAGGCTCCGACAGCTCCGATCAATAAATAAGCAATAACACACAACACAAAGGCACCTGTGGCAAATCTTGCCACAGGTGCCTTTTGTTTAGAACCTCTCCCCCAACGGGAATGGAGAGCGTTTTATCGGCATCACCCGCCGGTGGGGCCGCGGTCATTCCCGCACCGCGCAAACATCCACCCAGGCGGCCGGGTGCGTGATCCGCTCCAGCTCCTCGGGCGTCAGCCCCACGGTGGTATTGTGACTGCCGCCCGAGGCATAGCTCACATCAAAGCGCTTGAGAGACACATCCAGATAGACCCTGACGCCTTCATTCAAGGCAAAGGGGCAAACACCGCCGGGGACATGCCCCGTCAGCTCCTCTACCCGATCAAAGGGGATCATAGCCGCCTTGCGACCGAAGGCGGCCTTATATTTGGCATTGGCGATTTTGGTGTCGCCCGAGGTCACGATCACGATGACCTCCTCCCCCATCAAAAAGGACATGGTCTTGGCGATCTGCGCCTCCGCACACCCGATGGAGGCCGCCGCATGCTCTACCGTATCGGCAGTCAGCTCCCGCACGGTAAAACGGTCGCCAAAGCCGACGCTCTCCAGATATGCTTTTACTTTTTCGCAGGACATATTACACCTCTTATGTATCAAAAACCGTACAACGGTATCACTTTTTCAGCAATTCGGTCACACATTTGACGGCGATGGCCCGCTCCTCGGGCGTTACCTCCTCGTCAAAATCGTCAAAGGCATCCCCCTCCACGCTCTTGCCGGTCAGCACGGCAAGCCAGAGCAGTCCCAGCGCGTATCTGCCAAGCCCCAGGCTGGCATGGAAGGTGTCGCGGTGTATTTTTTCAATACCGTTTGCCAGTATTTTGGCAAACAGCTCGCCCGAGGGAATGATGGCATCCGCGCCGATATCTGCGGCGGCCTTGGCATAGGCGGCAACGATATCGGCAGTCATGTCGGCAGGATCGGTATATCCCATCAACGTGTTCAGCTTCTGGCTATCTCTTTCATAGGCCCAGGTCTCATGGATCACCTGCTTGGCCTTTGGGCACAGCTTCTTCACGTAGGCAGAAAGCTCGTTCAGATAGGGCTGGTAGGTCGCGTATTTGGTGCTACTGTTGCTGACCTGCTGAAAGGTGACCACGTCCCAATCCCGATTGAGCAGTGCCTCCTTCAACGAAACGTGAAAGCCCGTGCTTGCCCCGTTGAATTGCAGATCGTAGGCCCTCTCCTCCGAGAGCATATTGCGGTAATGCCTTGCCATAGAGCACCCGCCGATATAAAGATTTACAACGGTCAGCTTTTCCCCTGCCTTGCGGGCAATGCCGTGCAGATAGCGCGTGGCATCCTGAGAAAAGCTGTTGCCGATGGCTAAAATGTTCATATTCTTCCTCCGTTTTAAAGATTGCCTTCATTGTAGCACAAAATCTGCCGCAATGCAAGAGACTTGCAAGAAAACGAGGGGCTGAGTCATTTAAAAGCCGCATTGCCATTATTTTTCAATGGCAAAGCGGCTTCGTTTTATTCATTTATGATTGGTATGTTTTTGTTCGGCGCCAAATGGATCCCCGCGCGTTATGCCTTGGCGGAAGGGCCCATCATCAGCTCGGAAATGATATCCAGAACCTTATCATGGCACCCGCCACAACCGGTGGAGCAGTGGGTGACCTTCTGAACATCCTCAAAGGCCTCCAGCACGCTGTTGAAGGATTCATGCTCGTGCAAAGCATCCTCGATATCGGCGTAGCTGACCTTCTTACAATTGCAAACCATGTAATTCTCTTTCATGTCTTCATCCTCCGTTTCATTCTTTGGAAAACTGATCCTTACCCACACCGCAAAGGGGGCAGGCAAAATCCTCGGGCAGCTCCTCAAACTTGGTGCCGGGCGCGATCCCGTTGTCAGGGTCGCCGACGGTCTCGTCATAGATCCAACCGCACACATCGCATACGTATTTCATTGCATTTTCTCCTTTATGGTTTTATTTGATTTCTTCAAAATCGGCAGCGCCATGCTTGCATATGGGGCAAACAAAATCCTCCGGCAGTTCATCCCCTTCATGGATATATCCGCAAATTTTGCATACGTAGCCCTTTTTCTTTTCGGTTTGGGGCTTGGGCTTTACCTTGCTGTGATAGTAAGCATATGTCATAGAGGGTGCATCCGACAGCACGCTTGCCTCGGTCACCGAGCAAATGAACATCCCGTGAGTCCCCAGATCCACATACTGCTCTACCTTCAGGGACATCATCGCATTGATATATCGGGGCAGGACCGCAAGCCCGTTTTCGGAGCGGAGCGGTACGCAATCGGCAAATTTATCCACATCCCTGCCGCTTTGAAAGCCGAATGCTTCAAACACCTTGAAGGGCGCCTCCTCGGTCAGACAGTTGACATTCATCATGCCGGTCTTTCTGATCACCCCGTGGGAATAATTCTCTTTATTTATGGTGACCGCCACACGCACCGGGGTGCTCGTCACCTGTATCACGGTATTCACGATCAGTCCGTTATCCTTCTTGCTGTCGTTGCATGTCACAACATACAAGCCGTAACCGATCTTGAACAAAGCCTTGGGATCATAGTTCATACTCATAAACACCTCTTTTTTAGCCTATTATAGCACAAAAATATGAAAAAACAATACATTCCCAATAAAATTTATTCGATTTACTCTAAAATTCTGCCGTCTGTGGAAATCGTCACCACCTGCCACGGGATAAATTTACCGCCGGCCTGCAGGGCGCGCTTGACAGCGTTTTCGATCCCGCCGCAGCAGGGGACCTCCATACGCACGACCTTGACGCTTTTGATATTGTTGTTGGCAATGATCTGCGTAAGCTTCTCGGCATAATCCCCTTCGTCCAGCTTGGGGCAACCGATCAGAGTGATATGGTTGCGGATGAACTCATTGTGAAAGCTGCCGTAGGCATAGGCCGTGCAGTCGGCGGCGATCAGCAGATTGGCATCCTCAAAATAAGGGGCGTTAACGGGCACCAGCTTGATCTGGCAGGGCCACTGCATCAGCTGGCTGGCCACCGCCGTGCCCTTGACGGGCGTCGGCGCCTCCCGCTTAATGGCCTTGGATTGGGTCCCGGGGCAGCCGCAGGGCAGCTTGACACCGAACTTCTGCATTTTTGCCTGACGCACCGCTTCTTCATTATAGGCGGGCGCCTCGCGCTCTTCAAATGTAATGGCATTGGTGGGGCAAGCGGGGAGGCAATCTCCAAGGCCGTCACAATAATCCTCGCGGGTCAGCTTTGCCTTGCCGTTCACCATTTCAATGGCTCCTTCGTGGCAAGCATTGGCGCAAGCGCCGCAGCCGTTGCATTTCTCTTCATCGATTCTGATGATTTTTCGAAGCATTTTCGTCTCCTCCTTGCTTTTCTGCTCCCATTATAGTATAATAAGGGCAATAAATCTGTTGAATTTTCAACAAAAGGAGCAAAAACTTGAAAAAATATCTGGAAATACTGCGGCACTGCCCGCTTTTTGATGGGATCGACTCCGAAAGCTTGATCCGCATGCTCGGGTGCCTTGGCGCAAGAGTGGCGTCGTTCGATAAAAAATACACGGTCTTTGCCGAAGGGTCGCCCGCAAAATACATCGGCATTGTGCTGTCGGGCTCGGTGCAGATCGTGCAGGTCGATTACTACGGGAACAGAAGCATTCTGTCAAAGATCGGGGCGGCCCATATGTTTGCCGAGGCCTTTGCCTGCGCCGAGATCGGCGCCATGCCCGTAACGGTCATTGCCAACGAGCCCTGTGAGGTGATGCTGATCGACTGTGGCCACATTCTGCACACCTGCACCAACAACTGCGGCTTTCATCAGCAGCTCATTTATAATTTAATGAAGGATCTGGCCACAAAGACCCTTTTGTTCCATCAACGGATCGAGATCACCGCCAAGCGGACCACCAGAGAAAAGCTGATGGCCTATCTCGCCCTGCAAGCCAAGGAGGCAGGCAGCAACAGCTTTGAGATCCCCTTTGACCGCCAGGAGCTGGCCGATTATCTGGATGTGGATCGCAGCGGTCTTTCCGCCGAGATCAGCAAGCTGCGCCGCGAGGGCGTGCTGACCTCTGCGAAAAACAGATTCGTTCTGTTGAAATAAACCCTTCAAAGCCGACCGCCTCTCCCTTTTCCACCGCCAGCAGCTCGCAATAATTTTCTGCGGCATATTCCTTGCCGTCGTATCGGACGTACTGCTTCTCATGCTCGGGGTAATAACAGCATCCGATCAAAAATCGTTCCTTTATACCCCTGCCTCCTTATCTCAATTTCCAGGCAAGATCTGCAAGCATCAGCTTTTCTTCCAACGCCTCCACTGTGGTATCGGCCGTGATGTGAACGAACTCGATCCCCATCATGTTGGCAAAATCCTTCATCTGCTCGGCGGATACATCATAGGAGAGCACCGTATGATGTGCGCCCCCTGCGGTGATCCAGCACTCGATGCCGGTCAGCAGATCGGGGGCGGGCCGCCACATGACCCGCGCCACAGGGAGATTGGGCATATCCATGATCGGCTTGATGCACTCCACATCCTGGCAGAGCAGACGCAATCTGCCGCCCATGTCGATCAGGCTGACCACGATGGCACTACCTGCCCTCCCCTCAAAAACAAGGCGGGCGGGATCCCTTCGATTCATGCCGATGCCAAGCGGATGGGTCTCGATCCGCGGCCGATCCGCCGCCAGGCAGGGGCAGACCTCCAGCATATGCGCACCCAGACTGCATCTGTTGTCATCGGCCAGATGGTAGGTATAATCCTCCATAAAGCCCGAGGCGCCGTTCTCCCCCCGGCCCATGGCCTTCATGACAGCGGTCATGGCAGACACCTTCCAATCTCCCTCTCCGCCAAAGCCGTAGCCCTTGGACATCAGGTGCTGAGAGGCAAGCCCCGGCAGCTGCTCCATGCCGTACAGATCCTCAAAGGTGTTGGTAAAGGCCATACACCTCTCCCGACGCAGCATCCTCTCGATGGCAATCTCCTCCCTTGCCTGATAGCGAATGGCGGCGATATTATCGGTGGCGATGTCATACGCGGCGGTGTATGCCGCCATCAGTCCGTCGATCTCGCTCTCGGTCACGGCATCCATCTCCTTGACCAGATCTCCCACCGCCCAGGTGTTGACCTGCCAGCCCAGCTTGGCCTGCACCCCGACCTTGTCTCCCTCGGTCACGGCCACCTCCCGCATATTGTCGCCAAAGCGCATGACCTTCATCTCGCGGGAGACCGCAACGCCCACGGCGGCTCTCATCCAATCGCCCAACCGCCTTTGCACGTCGGCATCCTGCCAATGCCCTGCGATCACCTTGCGGGGAATGCGAAGCCGTGCGGCGATAAAGCCGTGCTCACGGTCGCCGTGCGCCGCTTGATTCAGATTCATAAAATCCATGTCGATTTCCTCATTGGGGATCTCGCGGTGATATTGCGTGGCCAGATGGCAGTAGGGCTTTTGCAAAAGGGACAGGCCGTTGATCCACATTTTGGAGGGGGAAAAGGTGTGACACCAGGTGATCACGCCGGTGCATTGCCCGTCATAATTCGCCTCCTTTATCACCCCGGTCACTTCCTCGTTGCTTTTTACCGTTCCCTTGTAAACCAGCGTATAGGGCAAGCGGCCCCCCGCATTCATGGCGGCGGTCATCTCGGCGGCACGGGCGTCTACCGTGCGCAGTACATCCTCACCGTAAAGGCACTGACTGCCTACCAGAAACCAGAATTCTCTTTTTTTCATATTTTTTCTCCTTACCCACAGAATGATAGAGCGATCCTTACCTTTATTTTACAACGTGCGGGATAAGCATACAAGAAATTTGTTCTTTATATATGGACTTTTATTCATCTTTTTGGTATAATCGATAGCAGAACCGAATCGAAAGGGGGAGCACTGTGAAAACCAGATTTGAGAAAAGGACCGTCTTTGCACACGCTCATATTTTCCCGCGTAAATACCGAAATGTGCAGAATCTTCCCCACTGGCACCACGAGCATGAGCTGGTCTTTGTACAATCGGGACAGGCCTCCGTCATGTACAATGGCGATTTATTCACCTTGACCGAGGGCATGTGCGCCTTTCTGCACAGCGGGGAAATCCATAGCCTGCGCGCCGACTGCGGGGCCGTTCTGATCGTTGCCAAGCTGGATGCCGCGCATTTTTCCAAGATCATCGGCGACAGAAGGCTGCGCTCCCCCATTCTCACGGGAGAATATCACCTTGAGGACTTGTTCGGGGAGCTGTTTGAGGAGCTCAAGCGGGCGGACGCATACAGCGGCATCATTGCCGACAGCCTTGCCGCCGGGCTCATCGTCCATATGCTCCGCCGGGAGCCCTCGGAGCAGGATCACACCGACCGCAACGGCACCGCCGAAAAATACAAGGAGCTGCTGGAGCTGATCACCCGAGGTTATGCCTACATGACCTTTGATGAGGCTGCCGCCTTCATGCATTTCAGCAAGCCCTATTTCTCTCAGTATTTTTACCGCCATGCCGGCATGACCTTTACCCGATATCTGAATATCATCAAAATTTCCTTTGCCGTGGAAAAGCTGCTCGCGGGTCATAGCACCGTAACCGAGGTCTCGCAAAGCTGCGGCTTCAATACCATCCGCAATTTCAATCGGGTCTTTAAGGAGCTGACCGGCTACACCCCCAACACCCTGCCGCAAAATTACAACTTTGTCTACGATCTCAAGGAATATACCGACAGCAGCTTTGACCCCACCCTGAACGGTACCGAGCTTCTCGAGCCCTGACCCAACGCACACGCAGCTCTCCATCACACAAGGGGCACGGAGCCATGGCTCCGTGCCCCTTGTGTGATGCCCCGTATGCGCAAAAAACCGATACGTAATAAAAATTAAATAACAGACCACATTATGGGTGATGTTCTTATCGGAGAATTTATACTTTGACAAAAGTGCAAGCATCGCATTTGACTGGTCAAATGCAAATATGGGCTAAGCCCAAACCCATATAACGACAGAAAGAGCAAGAGTAAAAGGAGAAATCCTTCTATTCTTGCTCTGTTCGTTTTTATAGATGAATTGATGCTGGCGCATCATGAATTGGCTTCGCCATGATTTCTCGTCGGCGTGCCGCCTTCTCCATGAATTGAATTGCAACGAATATCATCCCCGCAGGGCAATTCATGCAGTTTACTGCAATTCATGACACGCAGTGTCAATTCATGCAACACCGTTGCAATTCATTGCGTGTTCTCCGTTAAGGATAACACGCATATTGTAATTCTTTCTTTGTTCTCTTTGCTACGCAAGCTACAAGTATGGCAAAATAACAAAGCTCGATTATTTCTACCAGAAAATGATAGATGCTAACTTGCAAGACATCCACCTGTGTGCGCAAAAAGAGTTCAATACCGCCGAGAACAGCGAAAGCGCCTACCGCAAAACGATGAGCCTTGTGGATGAGCTTATCCTTCACAAGAGCGAAGATGATAAGCACAAATCCAACGATATTCGCAAGGCTTGAAGCATCCTCGATGGAAACATTTATTGTAGAGAAAAGTTGATTGATGATATACGCATCTTGGCTCATTATCTCAGGCATAAATACGAAGATCAGGCTACCGGAGATCTGACCTATAAATACTGACAGAGTTTCGCTTAAAAGAATTATGATACAAGCAGCCGAGAGAAGCGTATTTTTGCGCACTCGTTGATATTCGTATCCGAAATATGTGAGGAAGATCAAAAGCGCGAATTTTATATAAATATCAAATGAGGATATTATGGAAACAATTTGCATAGCACTTGTCTGCGATATTGGCTGAGCATCCACAAATATTACGCTCGCAGTATAAACGGCATAGATAAAAATAGTAATCCCCAAGGAGATAATAGTGGATTTAGACATAGAATTCTCACTATTATAGCTGCTTTTTTCAAGGAAGGAGTAAAGGAGATACAGTAAAGCAAGTTCTGTGAAAGTGCCGATATAATATGCTACGGTTTGCAAAAGAATCTTAGTGATTAGTGCGGAGTCAGGTGTTTTTGTTGCGACGAGTCCCACAAAAGATATTGCTGATATGCCCAAAAATGCTAAAGCGTAAAGGGCAAGCTTTCCAATGTTCTTGAAAACACCCTTGTAATAGCGGTCACTGTCTATAATAGAATAGTTAAAATAGATATCGTTGCGTTTGAAGCTGTAAACGACATATATTCCTACAACGAAAAGCAATATATAAATAATATCGTCAAAGCCTCCATCAGCAAAATTAAAGGTGGTGCTACCTATGTATAATGCTATGGGCATAACAAAAGCAAAAACACCTAAAACAAACTTTATCAAAATTGATGCCGCTTTATTATAAAAACTGTTCTGCTCCGACTCGGTGCGCTCGTCTTTTATGCGAGGCTTACAAATGATAAAGCCAATCGTCAGGGAGAGCAAAGCTCCTATAAAAGCAGCAAGCTCCAAGCTTACAAACCAAAAATATTT
The DNA here is from genome assembly GCA_017451735.1 of Clostridia bacterium. Classification (GTDB taxonomy): domain Bacteria; phylum Bacillota; class Clostridia; order Oscillospirales; family CAG-272; genus Firm-07. Next base: position 1,569 of record JAFTNU010000049.1, on the reverse strand, counting down.
GTTATCGGGAGCATTTCTGCTTATGTTTGCAAAATGTATGCCTCCAAGCACCAATGATACAATAAAGGATATAAAGATCGAATTGCGAGATATCTTCCCTTTCACATTTTCAATTCTTTCATCGTAAAACATTTCATTCCCTCCAAAATAAATCATTGAGCGTAACGCCCAACTCTTTGCATATACGAATGCACAATTCTATCGTGGGATTATATACCCCGTTTTCGATCATGTTGATCGTCTGTCGTGAAACTCCAATGTTCTTTGCAAGATCTGTTTGAGATAAATTTTTCTCAATTCGTGCTTGCTTCATCTTTTCGTTCATCAAGTCCTCCTGTCAAATATATTTGACAATATGCATTATACCACAGCAAGCTCTGCTTGTCAATTATATTTGACAAAGCGAGTTGTAAAAATAAGGGCATCACAAATAAAAACATTTGTGATGCCCTCGGCTGTTATTTCATATAATCTGCACAAGCCTTCTCAAGCAGAAGAAAGTCGTTGTAGCGTTTGGCAAGGGATGAGCCATCGCCATCCTTGATTTATGTTTTACTCTTCAAGGTGACGATTGATGAAACGAGCATGCGTCTAAGTTCGACACATTGTTTTTGAAAATCTTCAATTTCCGAATTGGTTAAGCTATTTGTCTCATGCAATAATTCAAGCCAATACTCGCTCTCGTTACATTCTTTGAGGGCAATTTCCAACTTAGAATAAAATCCTTACTGCCTTGCGCATATTGCGCTTCATGGATATTTGCGCTTCATGGATATTTGCGCCGACAGAAGTCTCAACACCTTTTTGCTTTAATGTCCGGCAAAGGAAAACTACATTTTTGGCAAATTCCTTCGATTTTGTTCTTAATATACTGTCAGACATAAATTTTCTCCTGCAAATTCAAACTTGGCGAAGCCAATCATAACTGCGCGCAGCGCATCATAACTGATAACTCGTTTCGCATTTGGAGACGAGAAGTTATGAGTTTAGAGTTATGAATTTGGCTCCGCCAAATGTTATGATATGACCGTTTCTGCGAAACGATCATAGTTGATTTGAGCTTTGCTCAAATCATTCCCACTCAATGGTCCCAACGGGCTTAGGTGTCAGATCATAAACCACGCGGTTGATGCCCTCCACCTCGGCGGTGATGCGGGCAGTGATCTTGTGCAGGAGTGCGTAAGGGATCTCCTCGATGGTGGCAGACATGGCATCGGTGGTATTGACCGCACGAATGATGGCGGGCCAGCCCTCATAACGCTTGCCATCCTTCACGCCGACGCTCTTGAAATCGGGCACCGAAATGAAGTACTGCCAGACCTTGCCTGCCAAGCCTGCATTGTCAAACTCCTCGCGCAGGATGGCATCGGCCTCGCGGAGCGCGTGGAGACGGTCGCGGGTAATGGCACCGAGGCAACGGACACCGAGACCGGGGCCGGGGAACGGCTGACGGTACACCATGGCATGGGGCAGGCCCAAAGCCTCGCCCACCACGCGCACCTCGTCCTTAAAGAGGAGCTTCAAGGGCTCCACCAGCGCGAATTTCAGATCCTCCGGCAGCCCGCCCAC
>JAFTNU010000048.1 GCA_017451735.1 Clostridia bacterium | reverse complement strand
GCTCGTGCTCTGCGACGGCTGCCACTCCTTATTGCTCGCTTTATCCCGCACCGCGGGCGCTCGCAAACGTCCCCAGACTGCGCCACACCCCGTTTATAAAATTGTGATATTTCCGATCAAGGGGGCACGCGCTCCCTGTTGCCGTTACCGCATCGCCCATTGCTCGCAAGGCTCGCTCGTGCTCTGCGACGGCTGCCACTCCTTATTGCTCGCTTTATCCCGCACCGCGGGCGCTCGCAAACGTCCCCGGACTGCGCCACACCCCGTTGATACCACATTATTATAGCAGAAATTACAAAGTCTTGTCAAGGGGTGGGGAAGAATTGCAAGGGCTTTTTGGTAAAATCATTTGACACTTTTCGCGCCTTGTGCTATACTGATTGCATAGTAAGAAAGCGAGGTGAGTGATTTGAAGCAATCCGAAAAGAAAAAGCGTATGGCGGCGATTGTAGAGAGGCTGAAAGAGGTCTATCCGATTCCCGTTTGCGCGTTGGAATCAGGGGGTGACCCTTGGAAATTGCTTGTAATGGGGAGACTTTCCGCGCAGTGTACCGATGCGCGCGTGAATATTGTTTGTCGCAATCTGTTTGCCAAATATCCCGACGCGGCGGCCATGGCCTCGGCAGATCTTGCTGACGTGGAGGAGATCGTGCGCCCTTGTGGGCTGTATCACACCAAGGCACAGAATATCATTGATGCTTCCCGCATGTTACTCACCGAGTTCGGTGGAGAAATGCCCCACGAAATGGAAGATCTGCTTCGTTTCCCCGGAGTGGGTCGCAAGATTGCCAACCTTCTGCGCGGCGATCTGTTTGGTTTGCCCGCCATTGTGGCCGACACCCATTGCATCCGTCTTTGCGGACGCTTTGGATTTTATCCTCAAAGTGAAAAAGACCCCACACGGGTCGAGAAAACGCTGGTTTCTATCGTGGAGCCTGCCGAGCAGAGCGACCTCTGTCACCGTTTGGTGATGTTCGGTCGCGACACTTGTACTGCCCGCGCACCGCGGTGCGAGAAATGTCCGCTCTATGATCTGTGTGACATGGGTGGAGCTCGCCTCGCGAAGTGAGGCCGCGTTGCGAAGCAACATATCGCATCTTTGATATATCGCACGGCCATCGCCGTATATCGCATTTGCCACCGGGCAAATATATCGCAAAGGAGCTGAAAGCCTATGATGTTGTTACATACCGGTCGCCCTGCCGAGGCACGCACGCCCCGCGAGGACGCGGCCTACGATTATCTGGATAAGCTGAATATCGCCTACCGCCGCGTGGATCACGAAGCGGCTATGACCATGGAGGATTGCGAGGCGATCGATCGGATATTGGGTGTGCGTATGTGCAAAAATCTGTTTTTGTGTAACCGGCAAAAGACCGACTTTTGCCTGCTTTTGATGCCGGGTGATAAACCCTTTCGCACCAAGGAATTGTCGGCACAGCTTGGTGTTGCCCGCCTTTCCTTCGGCTCTGCCGAGGATATGGAAGCAAAGCTGGGTCTGCTTCCGGGTTCGGTCAGTGTGATGGGACTCATCAATGACACCGAGGGAGCCGTATGTTTGCTGATCGACAAGGATCTGCTGGACGATGTCGAGATCGGCTGTCACCCCTGTATGAATACCTCCAGCATTGCCTTTTCCATGGAGGATCTGCTGCAAAAGGTGCTCCCTGCCACGGGGCACACGCCCACGGCGGTGACGCTGACGGGGGAATAAAATTTCCAAAATCAAAAGGGTCTTTACAGTTGTGAAGACCCTTTTGATATGTTTTGAAGGCAGAAAAGCCTCTCCCTTGGGGAGAGGTGGTAGCCGCAGGTTGACGGAGAGGGGCGGATAAAGAGAACACGCGCCCTCTCAGTCGCCTTATGGCGACAGCTCCCCCGGAGTGGGAGCCGCTCAAGTGCTGCCTCTTGCTTTTGCGCTACGACAGAAGAAATGAAAAGCGAGCACTGCCAAGGAATGCCTATGGTGCATGCTATCTCGACCGCTCATCCGTTTGCGCAAGAAATCTTGCCGATGCGCGCAAAACTTATACCGTCTGCGGGCTTTTTGCCATATCATGCAGGGCAGAAAGGGCAGCATCCAACCCACCCACGGTGTCGATCAAGCCGCAAGCCACGGCCTCTTTGCCGTCGATGATGGTGCCCACATCGGTGGCCATTTTGTCGGGGGCCATCATCAGCTCCTCTAACCTGCTTTTGGCAATGCGGGAGTGGCGACAGATGAAGTCCACGATCCGCCCCTGCATATCGTGAAAATAGCGGTAGGTCTGAGGGGTACCCAGCACGGTGCCGTTGATGCGAACCGGATGAATGGTCATGGTGGCGCTGGGAACGATGAAGGATCTCTTAGCCGCCACGGCAAGGGGCACGCCAATGGAGTGGCCGCCCCCCAGCACCAACGTGACCGTTGGTTTGGTCATAGAGGCGATCAGCTCCGAGAGGGCAAGCCCTGCTTCCACGTCGCCCCCCATCGTGTTCAGCACGATCAGCAGTCCCTTGATGGCGGGATCCTCTTCAATGGAAACCAACAGGGGAATGAGGTGCTCGTATTTGGTGGCCTTTTGCCCCTCGCCAAGGGCGTAATGCCCCTCGATCTGTCCGATGATGGAAAGGCAACGGATCTCTTGCCCCTCGCCCCCAACCGTCACGCCACCGCTTTTGAAGATCTCTTCCAGCTCGCTTTCGCCGTATTTTTCCTTTTCCTCGCTCATTTGGTGCCTCCTTGCTCGGTTTTCTTCTTATTTTTCCCGAAATTCTCATTTATAGTCGAGATTTCTTTCATTTTTGCATTTACAATTTATATTTTTTATGTTATAATAGAGCCGTATGGGCCGCCATAGGCTCGAACTTTACATCAAAGAGAGGTTTTGATCATGGATAAGAAATTTGTCGTTGAAACTTCCGCCCGTCACATCCACGTGACCGCAGAGACCTTTGCCACGCTGTTTGGCGCCGATGCCGTTCTGCACAACAAGAAGGATCTTTCTCAGCCCGGCCAATACGCCTGCGAGGAGAGAGTAAAGGTCGTTGGCCCCAAGGGCGAGCTGGCTGTGACCATTCTTGGCCCCTTCCGTCCCGCAGATCAGGTTGAGCTTTCCTACACCGATGCCCGCACCCTGGGTCTCAAGGCTGTTCCCGTTCGCGAGAGCGGCGACGTTGCCGGCACTCCCGGCCTTAAGCTGGTTGGTCCCGCAGGTGAGGTCGATATGGCTGAGGGCACCATTGTTGCTAAGCGTCACATTCATATGACTCCCGCTGACGCCGAGAATCTGGGCGTTACCGACAAGGAGATTGTTAAGGTCAAGGTTGCCACCGACCGTCCCGTGATCTTTGACGACGTTGTGGTTCGCGTTTCTCCCAAGTTCGCACTGGCTATGCACATTGACACCGACGAATGCAACGCTGCCGCTGCTTTTGGCGCTGTTTACGGTGAGATTGTAAAATAAAATGAAAAAGGTAAGACTTCTGTTTCAGGGTGACAGCATCACCGATGCGGGACGCGACAGACGCAACTTCCGCGACATGGGCAAGGGTTACCCCAAGTATGCCGCCGAGCAGCTTTGCAAGGATCACCCCGATGTCGAGTTTGATTTCATCAACCTTGGTATCAGCGGCAACCGCACCGATCAGCTCTGTGACCGCCTTTACAAGGATGCCATCGCTCTGGAGCCCGATGTGATCTCAATCCTCATCGGCATCAACGACGTGTGGCACCGCTACGGTGGCGACCGCGTGGAGACCACCGACGAGCAGATCGCCCTGAACTACCGCACCATTCTGAAACGACTGAAGGCGCAGACAAACGCCAAGATCGTGATGATCGCGCCTTACCTGCTTGACTGCGAGGATAAGGACACCATCCGTAACGACTTGAACCGCATTCTGCCCGTCATTCGCTCCCTTGCCGAGGAGTTTGCCGACGTGTATATCCCGTTGGACAAGATCTTTGACGAGGCACTGAAGACTCAGCCCGAGCCACAGTACTCTTCGGGTGCTGGCGTGCATCCCAACACCAACGGCGCTATGTTCATCGGCGGCAAATACGCCGAGGCCGTGAAGGCGCTGATCGAGAGCCTTTGATACAAAAATCTCGATACGTACCCCACATTTTGTGACTTTCGGGTGTCAAAACCCGTTAGCCGATATACCAAGTTAATCTAAAAAAGGAGATAAAACACATGAGCAACGTAAGTGAAATGCCTTACGCACAGAGCCTTGAGGTTCAGCATCAGTGCGTGGTCAAAAAGGGCTGCGATCATGGCCCTGCTCCCATTCCCGAAGAGGGCAAGTGGATTCAGGCAAAACAGATCACCGATATTTCCGCATACACCCACGGTGTGGGATGGTGTGCACCCCAGCAGGGCGCCTGCAAGCTGTCTCTTAACGTAAAGAACGGCATCATCGAGGAGGCCCTGGTTGAGACCATCGGCTGCTCCGGTATGACCCACTCCGCCGCTATGGCTGCTGAGATCCTGCCCGGCAAGACCCTGCTTGAGGCTCTCAACACCGACCTTGTTTGCGACGCTATCAACACCGCTATGCGCGAGCTGTTCCTGCAGATCGTCTATGGCCGCAGCCAGTCTGCCTTCTCCGAGGGCGGTCTTGTCATCGGCGCAGGCATGGAGGACCTTGGCAAGGGCGAGCGCTCTATGGTCGGCACTATGTACGGCACCAAGGAAAAGGGCGTCCGTTACCTGGAGATGACCGAGGGCTACTGCACCAGAATGGCTCT
>JAFTNU010000047.1 GCA_017451735.1 Clostridia bacterium | reverse complement strand
TAACGCCTTGCGCTTTTGCTTGCTACGCTTACGCTTCGACCCGCAAAAGTTCGACTACGGGCTACGCCCTCCGCTCAGGATGACCCGTAGCCGCATTGTTCGCACAAACTTGTGTCCTTGCCTTCCCCAGCGGAGTTCCACCTCGGCTTCGCCGAGCTGCCAAACCGGATGAGGAGAGCCAGTAAGTACAGCATAAAAGGCGTCCTCCTCATCCGTCAGGCTTCGCCTGCCACCTTCCCCGCTGGGGAAGGCTACAGAGTAGTCTGCGACAAGGGGAAGGCAAGGACGCGGGGTTGTTGGTCGACGGGCTCACTGTCATACCATGACACGCCGCCGGCGGGGAAGTTTTTTGGCCTAAATCAGAAAAAATGACGTGAAACTGCAGTAGATTGACAAAAATTCTCAATATTGAGCATTTTTTAAGGCTTTTTCAAAATGTGTGTTATAATGTGGTCAAAACCCAAAAAGGAGACGGATTATGCTCACAGAGGAAAAACTCTTAAGCAAGCAATTTTTGGCGCAGCGGGATCGGATTGACGTATTGGTGGAGAGCCTGCAGATCGATCTGGTTTTCTATTCTGTTTTTGAGAACATTCTGGACGGAGAGGAGTGCTTGCCCGAGGGGATCAGCGCTTTGGATTTTTTGATCTACGTGAATCAGCTTTGCAAGGGACATTTGAGCGCCTTGCGGGAGGCGTGGCACACCGCCGAGGAGCTGTATGACAGGATGGGGGAGCGGGCGAAGATTTGATCTGATCCCCTGTTCAAGGTTTTCGGGGGAGACGGTGAATTTGTTTTTGCGGATGCAAAAACAAAGAGGAGGAGGGGTCCTTTTGCAAAAGGACCCCTCCTCCTCTTTTATTCTTCTCATCTCGCCTTAAGGCTTGATGCCGCCGGTGGTCTCGACGATGTCAGCGCCGAATTTCAGGGCTTCTGCCATCTCTTGATCATCACCCAGGATCCAGATACCCAGCAGGAACCCAAAGTCCTTGATACGTGCCGAAATTTCGGCGTCAACGGGCGGGACCTTGCACCAGGCGGTGCGCTTGTTATCCTGCCGCGACCAGACGGTGGTCTTATGGCCCTTGGCAAAGGAGGCCAGCTCCCTCAAAGACGCCTCGTCGGCGGGGCCGTCGTAATGCAGGGGCGCCTTGGGAAAGCGCTCCGCAAACTTTTTCAGCAAGGGGAGCTCCGAGCAGGTCAGCCCCACATTCTCAGCCCCGTGCTTTTCCACAACGTCAAACACGATGTCGATCTGCTCGGGAGTGAAGCGCTGCACCACGTTGTCGATCTTGGCCTCTACGCCTACGCTTTTCATGTAATCCAAGGCCTGGGAAAGGGTGGGAATGTGCACACCCGCGTATTTTTTGTCGAACCACTCGCCTACGTCGATGTCGGCCAGGTCGGCAAAGTTGAGGTCGGCAATGCGGACCTTCTCCTCACCGAAGGGGACCCCCGCCACGCGGCCGGTGCGGTTGAGCGTGCGGTCATGGAGGAGAATCGGCACATTGTCCTTGGTCATCTTGGGATCGAATTCGATGATATCATAGCCCTGCTCCACGGCCATACGGAAGGCGATCATGGTGTTTTCGGGGGCTTCGGTGGAAACGCCCCGATGGGCCTGTAATTTACAGTTGGTGTTACGGTACATAAAAGCTCTCCTTCAGATGTAAAAAGTAAATGTGGGGTGTGATGGGGGCACGGAATGCCCTCCTGAGACGAAAATTACTTGACTAAATGGCGTTTGATCTTGCGGCTGGTCGTTTTCTCGAACTCGACCTCGCGAAGCTCCAGAGCCTTGATTTTTTTGAAGGAGGCGACCTTCTTGTTCAGAGCCTGGATCTTGTCGTAGATCACGTTGTAGATCTCCTCCATGGAGGTGCCCTCGGGGAACAGGTCCTTGTTGGGGTAGACCACGGCGGTCAGATTGACGGTCTCGCCGTCAGTACCCTTTCTGCCGACCACCACACACTCGGCGATCTCCTCGATCCCCTCCAGATATTCCTCGATCTCCTCGGGGAAGACGTTCTTACCGTTTTCCAGGACGATGACCGATTTCAGACGGCCGGTGATATAGATATATCCGTCCCCGTCCATATAGCCCACATCGCCCGTGCGGTACCAGCCGTCCTCGGTAAAGGCGCCGGCGTTTGCCTCGTCGTTGTTGTAGTAGCCCAGCATGACGTTCTCGCCCTTGACCTGAATCTCGCCCTCCGCAAAGCCCTTGTCGCCCACAGAGCCGTCGGCAATGCGTACCTCACAGCAGGGCACGGCGGGGCCCACAGAGCCGCGCTTTTGCGCGTAGTAGGGGGAAACGGCAATGAGAGGAGAGCACTCGGTGATGCCGTAGCCCTCGCAGATCTGGATGCCGAAGGAGTAGAAATTCTTGACCATTTCGGGGTTCATGGGCGCGCCGCCGCAGATGATCTTGCGCAGCTCGCCGCCGAAGGGATCCAGAACCGATTTGAAGAGCTTGCGGCGCACATCGATGCCCATTTTTTTCATGGTGTCGGCCACCGGGATCATGCGGCGCAGGAGCTTATCCTTGCCCTTCTTTCTGGCGGAGTCCCAAATGCGCTTGTAGATGGTGTTGACGAACAGGGGGACCAGGATCAGCGCCGTGGGCTTGATCTCTGCGATGTTGCGCATGAGATTGCGCAGAGAGTCATTGATGCCGATGGTAACACCGTAGATGATGCTTGCCACCATGATGGTCATTTCGTAGGTGTGATGCAGGGGGAGCACCGACAGGGTGCGATCCTCGGCGCAGAAATTGACCGAGGCGCAGGCCGAGTTGGCGGTGGCCACGATGTTGTGCTCGCACAGCATGACGCACTTGCTGGTGCCGGTGGTGCCGGAGGTAAAGAGCATGACGGCAAGATCCTTGTCGTTACGGTCGGGGAGCGTGTAGCCTGCGGCGAGGCCCTCCTCGCCCAGCTCGATCAGCTTGGAAAGGGGGACGATCTTGTCGTTTTCGGTGCCCTCGGCGGGAGCAAAGGGGATGAATACCCGAAGGGACGGGTGGGATTCGATGGCGTGGGCGATTTTTTCGTTGAAGGAGCCCGCATAGAAGATGGCCTCGGCATCCACGCCCGAAAGGAACCCTTCGATCTCTTCTACGGCCAATTCCTTGTCCATGGGGACGATGACACCGCCCGAGGTGACCGTGGCAAAGTAGGATGCCACCCACTGATGGGAGGTCTCACCGATGACGGCGATGCGCTTGCCGGCAAGCCCCAGCTTGTCAAGACCTGCGGCAATGGCATAGATCTCATGAGCGAAATCGGTGTAGGAAAGGGTTTCGTAGGTCTTGCCCACGGGATATTTGAATACGGGCTTGTCGCCGCGATCGGCGCAAAGCTCGACCAGGTGCTTGAAGGATGTGATGGGTGTATAGATGCGTTCGGTTTTCTTGACGTTCATAAGCTTACCTCGTTTCGCAAGAATCTCCGCTACGGGAGCGGGAGTGATCTCTATCATTATTTTAGCATGATGCAAGGGGGATGTCAATATGGATTATTATTGATAATATTATGATATATCAACAAATAATTCAAGATGACGGGTGTGCGTACAAAAGAAGTTGACAAGTCAACGACTTTGGCACATCTATTATACACCCATCATGTTGATTTGTCAACATCTTTTGGAGAACTTACGGCGTCCGAATGCTTGCATGCGGATGAAATTGGTATTGGGAAAAATCAAAAGGCTGCTTTCCGCGGCGCGCCGCACCTTCCCTTTCGGGGCGCGATGGCTGCAAATAGCCTCTCTTGTGCAAAGGGGCATTTTCGCAAGAAGATGACGGAGGGATTGTAATGGATGAGATTCTTAGCGGAGCATTTAAAATTTTGATAAAGTGAATCGTATTTGACCGATCAACTGCAAATGGGATATGTCCAACCCATATACGTGCACCCTCCAAAGCTCATACTTCGCTTCGGGGAGCCTACACAAGTAAAAAAGAGCAAGGATAAAAGGATAAAACCTTCTATTCTTGCTCTTGTTTTTTTCTATTTGCTCAAGCTCGATATATTGCCGCTTCGCGTTAATTCGATATGAGATGAAAATCCTGCAAGGAATTTTCTCGATGTGTTTACCCCAACAGATTGTCTATCATTCCGAGAAAGGCGGGGAGCAATCGGATCAGCAGAACGGAAAGGGCCAAGGTCAATACTGCGGTCAATACCAATCCCGGCACTCCGTTTCCCTTCTTTTCAAAACGGAGCTCGGCGCGGTATTTGAGTTCCTCGGGGATATAAAACCGATCGGCCTGCGGATCGGGCGCATCGGTGTCGGCATTTTGCTCCTCCTCGGCGCCTGACGGTGCACGAAATACGACTTTTCGGAGCATGCCGTTGTGCTTTAGCTCAAAGCGAATAAAGGGATTTCTTTCCAGACCCAACTCGGCAAGGGTCTTGGCGCTTTCGGGCGAGAGCGCTTCTGCACCGAGCAGGGAGCGGACAATGGCGCCGGGGACGCTCTTCTGATAGAACGCATAAAGCGCGGCGATCAGAATGCCGATGCAGAAGCCGATGATGATATTCCGCACCATGGCCCGCGCATCGGCATCAAAGGTGAAATGAGCATATTCCCTTGCCTCGATCGAAAAGAAGGAGGCAAGGGAAAGCGGTTGGACCGTCATTTTATTTCTCCGGACCGATCACGTCGCAGCCCATGTAGGGGCGCAACACCTCGGGAACGGTCACAGAGCCATCCTCGTTCTGATAGTTTTCAAGGATGGCGGCCACGGTGCGGCCCACAGCAACGCCCGAGCCGTTCAGCGTGTGCACCAGACGGGGTTTGTCCTTGGGGGTCTCACGGTAGCGGATATTGGCACGGCGTGCCTGATAATCCTCGAAATCCGAGCAGGAGGAGATCTCCACATAGCGGTTGTAGGAGGGCATCCAGACCTCGATATCATAGGTCATGGCGCTGGAGAAGCCCAGATCGCCGGTGGAGAGCTGTACCACGCGGTAAGGGAGCCCCAGGCCCTGCAGGACGCGCTCTGCGTCGTTGGTGAGCTTTTCCAGCTCGGCATAAGAGGTCTCGGGCGTGGTGAACTTGACCAGCTCTACCTTGTTGAACTGGTGCTGGCGGATCAGACCGCGGGTATCTCTGCCCGCAGAGCCGGCCTCGGCGCGGAAGCAAGCCGAGTAGGCGCAATAGGAAATGGGCAGATCGGCACCGTTGAGAATGTCGTCACGGTGCATATTGGTGACGGGAACCTCTGCGGTGGGGATCAGGAAGCAGTCGTTGTTTGCCACGCGGAAGGCATCCTCCTCAAACTTGGGGAGCTGACCGGTGCCTCTCATGGAGTCGCGGTTGACCATGTAAGGCGGAAAGATCTCGGTGTAGCCGTGGGCGGTGTGGGTATCCAGATAGTAGTTGATGACGGCGCGCTCCAGGCGGGATCCGAGGCCGCGATAGAAATGGAAGCGGGTGCCGGTCACCTTTGCGGCGGTATCGGGATCCAGAATGCCCAGATCCTTGCCGATATCCCAGTGGGGCTTGGGCTCAAATCCGAAGTTGCGGGGCGTGCTCCAACGGCGTTTCTCGCTGTTTTCGGTGTCATCCTTGCCGATGGGGCAGCTTTCGTTGGGCATATTGGGGATGGAAAGCAGGGTGCTCTGCATCTCGGCGTCAATGGCGGCGATCTTGTCGGTGTCGGCCTTGACCGTGTCCGACAGGACTTTCATCTCGGCAAAGATGGGCGCTACGTCCTTCCCTTCCTTTTTGAACATGGGGATCTGCTTGGAGATCTTGTTCTGCTCGGCCTTTTTTGCCTCGGTGTCGGCAATGAGTGCGCGGCGCTCTACATCCAGCTCCAGCAGGCGGTCGATGTCGGCACTGTAATCCTTCTGGCGGGTGGCCAGGCGCTCCTTGGCGTATGCGGGGTTCTCTTTGATGCGTTTGATATCCAACATAATGATTTTCTCCTTATTCTTCGTCGCGGAAGAAGTCCTTGCCGCAAAGCAGTGTCAGCAGGTCTTCCATATCTTGATCGTCGTCGTAAAAGAGCTCGATCGACTTCTTTTTATCGTTTTGGGTGATCTTCACCTTACGTCCCAGGGTCTCGCGGGTGCGACGCTCCAGATCCTTCATCCAGATGCGGGTCTGTGCGGCGCCGGAGATCTCGGGGAGCTCGGGGGCAGGATCGGTGTTTTCCCGACGGATGATGGCCTCGACCTCGCGCACTGACAGCTGCTTTGAAACAATGCGGCGGGCAAGCAGCGGGATCAGATCCTGATTTTTTAGGCCCAAAAGCGCTCTGGCGTGGCCTGCGCTCAGCTCGCCGGACTTGAGCATTTCCAATACCTCTTCGGGGAGATCCAGCAAGCGGAGCATGTTGGTGATGGCGGGGCGGGATTTACCCACCTGCTGTGAGACCTGCTCCTGGGTCATGTCGAAACGATCCATCAGCGCCTGGTAGGCCAGCGCTTCCTCCACCACGTTCAGATCCTCGCGCTGGACGTTTTCGATCAGCGCGATCTGTGCCGCCTTCATGTCATCGCCGTCCACCACGATGGCGGGGATCTCTGTCAGGCCGGCCATTTTGGCGGCGCGCCAGCGGCGTTCGCCTGCGATGATCTCAAAGGTTCCTTCAAAATTAGGGTTCTGGCGCACCAGGATAGGCTGCAGAACGCCATAAGCCGCAATCGAATCGGCCAGTGTTTCCAGTGACTCTCGCTCGAATTGCTTACGGGGCTGATCGGCACGGGGCTCGATCTCGGAAATGCGGAGGGTGGTAGCCGCTCCTTCCTTCATGCCCGTGATATTGTCGTCAAGAATTGCGTAAAAGTCTCTGCCGAGACCTCCGGGTTTTTTTGCCATTGTCAAGTCCTCCTTTTCTTTATACATGTACGCACGCGGTCAGATGCGTTCCAGCAGTTCTTTCGCCGCGCGCAGATATTCTTTGGTGCCTGCCGACCCCTTATCGTGATAATAGACCGGTACGCCAAAGCCGGGCGCCTCCGAAAGGCGGGCGTTTCTGGCGATCTTGGCCTTGAACACGCGGTCGGGATAGTGCTTTTGCAGTTCGGCCAGTACATCGGTGGAAAGCGCCAGGCGACCGTTGTACATGGTTACCAGGATCCCGATGATGGCCAAGCGGGGATTGTATCGTCGCTTCAATTGACCGATGGTGGTCATCAGCTGTACCAGACCTTCCAGGGCGAAGAATTCGCACTGCATGGGAATGATCACGCCGTCACTGGCCACCATGGCGTTGACGGTCAGCATCCCCAGAGACGGAGGGCAGTCCAGGATCACGAAATCGTAGTCATCCCGCAATGTGGAGAGCGCACGGCGCAGATGAGACTCTGCATCCTCCTTTTCGATCAGATCGAATTCGGTGGCTGCCAGGGTAATGTTGGCGGGGAGCAGGTCGAGCCCTTCAAATTCGGTGCGGATCACGGCATTATCGGGGCGGCAACCGCCAATCAGCAGGTCGGCCACCGAAAAGCGAAGCGATTTTTTGGAGACACCGAGACTGCTGGTGGCACTTCCCTGGGGATCCAAATCCACAAGCAAGATCTTTTTGCCCAGCACGCCGAGGCTGGCGGCCAGATTGACAGCGGATGTTGTTTTCCCCACCCCACCCTTTTGATTTGCCAAAGCAATGATCTTTCCCATGGACTTCCCCCTTCCTTCCCTGCGGTCTATGGGAATATTATAGCATTTGCGCGGGCGTTTTGCAACAGGATTTCAAAGAAAAAAGAAAAAAGTTTCCCCTGCCCTGGCAGGTGCCTGTAGCAAGGGAAAACTGGATGTTTCACGTGAAACCACGGGCTCGTATACCCAAAAGGATGTTCCACGTGGAACCAAAGGCCCGATATCCAAAGGATACGTTTCACGTGAAACAAAAGCGGCGCGCCGAAACGGACAGGAAACTTGCGGTTACGCTCACGGTTTCACGTGAAACATTTATTCTGCGCTCAAATGAAAGTATTTTCAACGGCAAATTGCAGGACTGCGGGATAAGCCGTCCCGTTCTGCTCGAAAACACTATAAGAAGCAATGGGTGCAATGTTCCACGTGAAACACTGCCGTATTTATGACGGAACGAGAGAGGAGCAGAGTAAAGGTGAGGCCCGACCTAAAGAACAGTGTTCCGCCTGCAGATCACAGATAGCAGAAGGTGCAAGACAATGCCGTGAGGGCCATTTGTGATAATGGCGGCACCTTAACGCTGCAACAGGGCGCCAGGATACAATAGGCGGCATATTTCCCCTATCAAATACGGTTGTTGATGAGGGTGGCACTGTAGATGTTTCACGTGAAACGTGGAGAAAAAGACGGTATTCGGGCGTTTTCAGGCGTTTTTGGGGATTTCGATGACGATTCGGACGCCTTCTTCTCCCTCCTCGCGTATGCAGGAAGCGGTGGCGCCTGTTTTGCGGAAGATGGACAACGTGCGCTCAATGGAGTTATAGAGCGGGGTTAGATCGGGGATGGCAAATTTTCGGGGTAAAACACCGCTCGGCGGCCTTTCGGGGGATAAGACCACGGTGGAGGGCTTGAGCGGCGTTCTCGAGGCGTTTTTTGTCCCTGTGAAAGGGCTTTGGGACGGCTCGGCAGAACTGATCTCCTGCGATACCGCTCGGGATTGACTTACATTTCCCTTTTGCTCCAGTAGTTCTTCTACCAGCTTTTCCGCTGAAGCCACATTTAAGTGCCCTGCGTGGATACGGTAGATGGCCTCCGCCCGCTTCTCCGGGGATTTCAATCGTAAAATAGCGCGGGCGTGGCGCTCGGTCAATTTGTATTCCAGAATCAGGTGTTGCTCTTCTCTGGAAAGGCGCAGCAATCGCAGTTTATTGGCTATGGCGGATTGCGACAGCCCCAATTTACGGGCAATCTCCTCCTGAGTCAGTGAAAAATCGGTCATTAATAAGCGGAAAGCGGCCGCTTGCTCGAAGATGTGCAGTCCACCGCCCTGTAAATTGCCTAAAATACCGGCAATGGCGCATGCACGGTCATCCATGGGGAGTAAAATACAAGGAATCTTGGCCATTCCCGCTATACGTGCGGCCCGCAGGCGCCGTGCGCCGTCGACGACCTCGTATAGCGGATTTCCATGCTCTTCCCCGCTGATTCTTACCGAAATCGGCTCCAGAATGCCGTACCGCTTGACCGATTCGGCCAGTCGTATGATGGCATTGGGTGTTTGATCGCTATGCTTGAGGTTTGATACTCTGATTTGCTCCAATCGCAGAAAAAACGGCGATTCCGTGGCGGTTTGGCGGCTTTCTTCGTATATTTGAGGATAATATTGATGCATTTTCGACCTCCTGCTTTTTTCTCTATTTTAACATAGGTTCAGAGGCGAAAAATGTCACAAGAAAATGGCAAAAAATGGAAGAAACGAGCGAGAACAACTTGAAATTGTTGTACTTTTATAACAAAAGCGATAAAGCGCAGAAAAAAGGCGGTTTTTGCGATAAAAAACCCCTCGTCACGGAAGGGACGAGGGGTTATAGAGCGGAAGAGCATGCGATCCCGTGTCGATGACGGAGGGATTAGAGTGGCTTTTTCAGAATTTTGGCCCAGGCGCGGGGAAATTCGGCGGGCGTGGGTCGAACCTTCCGGATCTCGATCAGATAACGGGTCTCCTCCTCCGCTTCACCGTGCAGCATGATGGGATGGAGTGCTGTGCATTCCCCGCCGAGCTTTTTAATGGCGGAGGCGGCATCCCGCAGCTCCTCCTCGCCCTTTTTTCCCTTCATGGCCAAAAAAGTGGCGCCGACCCGCACAAAGGGCAGGCAAAGCTCGGCCAAGAGGGGCAAAGCGGCCACGGCACGGGCGGTGCACACGTCAAACTGCTCGCGATAGCTACCCCTCCCGCCTTCCTCGGCACGCATGGCGATTGCCTCCAGATTGTCGCAATTCAGCAGCTTTGCGGTCTCTTTTACGTAGTTGATGCGTTTTTCGGTGCTATCCACCGCCAGAATCGACAGATCCGGGCGACAGACGGCCAATGGCAGGCATGGGAAGCCCGCACCGCATCCGATGTCCGCAACACGGGCATTTGGGGGCAAAAATGCCTCTGCAGTCAGGGAATCTACATAATGAAGCAAGATGATCGCCGACTCCTCTTTGATGGCGGTCAGATTCATTTTTTCGCCTACTGTGAGCATCCGCTGGGTGAGGGTGTAGAACTTCCTTGAGTGGGTCTCGTCAGAATAGCGTGAAAATCCATTTAGTGCCATAACGGTATTGAAAATCGCGTTGAACTTTTCGAAATCAATCATAAAAACAACTCCTTTGAAAGTAATGTAAAATGGACGGTTTGAGAGGAGAAGGGGGGCAACGGTATGGCTTTTGCAAGGCTTCTTTTCGCCGTAAGCTCCCTTTTCTTTTCCGAGAAGGGCGGGAGCGAGGGCGCCGAAGAGAAAGCAAAGGAGCATCCGCGATGCGATCGTGGGGGGGATCGAGTACGTAATAATGGCGGAGCTGCACCTTCACACAATGCGCGCGCACGCGCGAGCGAATGCGCGGACATACGTGTGCAATTCGGCGGCTATGCGCGGGCATGGGAGGACGGCACAATCCGACAGAGCTCGAAACTGCGGGAGAGGATGGATCTGCGAAAATGGCAATATATGGTAAACAGATAGACTGCAGGGAAGACGACGGAAAAAGGACGCGAGTGAAATGTTGTGGAGAATGAAAACTGCAACAACGGACCTGCAGAACGCCGGTAGAAAAGGATATGAATTTATCGAATGACAACAAAATCGGAGAGATTTGGGCGAAATCGTTGTTGTTTTAATGATATGTTATAAAACGCGCCAAGAAAGAGCCGGGACCTTGCACGGCAAGCCCGATTCGCCCGATCCGGCGCCACGCGCCATTTTTTGGGATTTTCTTGCCTTCTGTCCGAGGACGGGCAGGATTCGCCCGAATGTGGAGCCGGAGCAAAGAAGTGGCGGGGAACGGTGGTAAGATGGGCGAAGGCTTCGGATCCGTGCAAAAAGCTACCAAGAAGCCGAAAAGGAGGGCGGACACCAAAAAAGCGTCGGAAACGCCGCAAAAGAGCCCAAAAACAGTTGAAACGGGGTAAAACAGCCCAAAACACGGCAAAATAGCGAGAAATACGCGCGAAAGCGGCCGGATTGGCCTCACAAGGCGTAAAAAGCCACCGAGAAGGGCTGAAGACGCCGAAAATGTCTCTTTCCTGCCCAAAGGCCTAATACAGGCAAAAAGCCCCTAAATAGAGCCGATAGACTGCAAATATCTCGGGAAAGGGCCAAAAAACCGCCGGATATCGGGAAATGCCCCAAAACGGGCAGAAAAGACGCAAAAATGCCCCAAATGCGCCAAAAACGCGTAAATCTGCGGGATTTTTGATATCGGATGGCCTAAATCATTGGAAAACATCGGATATTATCATTTATCTCTATCCAATAAGAGCCATAACGGTATGAGAAAAGCAAAAAATTTTGAAAAATATGGTCGGAAGCGAGAGCGTATTTTATCACTACAAGCCACGTTTTTTCTCGGAAGAGCATGAAAGATCACATCCGAAGGTCAAGGAAGAGCCCCTTTCCTCCGGATGTGATCGCAGATCGGAAGTAATCGATGCAAGATTTGACCGTAAAACGGTCGATTTTCTCACAAAAAGCACGGAACGGTATGACTTTTGGCTCAGTGGAGCCCCAGATAGATGAGCAAAACGGAGATATCCGCAGGGGAGACCCCGCTGATGCGGGAAGCCTGTCCAACGGTGGTTGGCCTTCGCTCGGAGAGCTTTTGCGCGGCCTCAATGCGCAGTCCTGTGATCTTTTTGTAGTCAAGGGTGCTCGGTAACTCCCTTGACTCTAATTTGATATGGCGTAAAACTTCACCCGTCTGACGGGTAATATACCCTTGGTATTTGATTTGAACCTCGACAGATTGTATCTCGGAACGGGTGAGAACGGGGCGATCCGGGTCCAGTTCCGCAAGAGCTTCATAGGTCAGCCCGGGGCGGCGGAGCAGGTCGGCCAAGGAGGCGCCGGTGGAAAGGGGCGTGGATGCATGCGACAGAAGAAAGGGATTGGCGCGCTCCGGGGAGACATGTGTGGCGGCAAGCCGCTTCTTTTCGGCTTCGATGTGTACTTGCTTTCCTTGGAAAGTGGCAAAGCGCTTGTCATCGATCAGGCCCACACGATGTCCCAAGGGGGTGAGGCGCTCGTCTGCGTTGTCCTGACGGAGCAGCAGGCGGTATTCGGAGCGGGAGGTCATCATGCGGTAGGGCTCGTTGGTTCCCTTGGTGATCAGATCGTCCACCAGGGTTCCGATGTAGGAGCCCGAGCGCGGGAGGGTCAGAGGCGCTTCACCCTTGGCGGCCAGTGCCGCGTTGATCCCGGCCAGCAGTCCTTGGGCTGCCGCCTCCTCATATCCCGAGGTTCCGTTGAACTGCCCTGCGCCGTAAAGCCCCTTCACATCGCGGAATTCCAGCGTGGCCGTCAGCTGGGTGGGGTCACAGCAATCGTACTCGATGGCGTAGGCATAGCGCATGATCTCCGCATTTGCCATACCCGGGAGCGATCGCAGCATTTCCTGCTGGACATCGGTGGGCATGGAGGTGGAAAAGCCCTGCAGATACAGCTCCTCGGTGCTCTCGCCCAAGGGCTCCAGAAAGAGCTGATGCCGCTCTTTGTCGGCAAAGCGTACCACCTTATCCTCGATCGAGGGGCAGTAGCGGGGGCCGGTGCCGTGAATATGACCGCCGTACATGGCCGAACGGCTCAGATTTTCACGAATGATGCGATGGGTTTCGGCATTGGTGTAGAGAATGTGACAGGGGATCTGCTCCACGCCGTCCATGTAGCTTTCGGGGGTGAAATGAGAATACGGCAGTGGATTTTCTTCACCGGGCTGAGCCTCCAGGGCAGAAAAATCGACCGAACGGCGGTTGATGCGGGCGGGGGTGCCGGTCTTGAAGCGCATGAGTCGGATGCCCAGCGACGACAGGGAGGCCGAAAGGCCGGTGGAGGGAAGAAATCCGTCGGGGCCGCTTGAAACCGACGCGGATCCCACAAAAATACGGCTTTCCAGATAGGTGCCCGCCGCCACGATGACCGATCGGCAGGTGAATTCCTCGCCCAGAGCGGTGCGGACGCCCACAACGGTACCGTGCTCGACGAGGATGTGGGTGATCTCGGCCTGGAGAAGGCGCAGGCTTGGGGTGTGCTCCAGCAGGGACTTCATATAAATATGGTAGCGCTTGCGATCGGCCTGGACACGCTTGGAGTGAACGGCGGCGCCCTTGCCCAGATTCAGGGTGCGGGATTGCAGAGTAACGGCGTCGGCCGCCCGCCCCATCTCGCCGCCCAGGGCATCGATCTCGTAGACCAGATGACCCTTGGCCGTGCCACCGATGGAGGGGTTACAGGGCATGTTGCCGATCGATTCCAAGGACATGGTGAACAGGATGGTATCTACGCCCATACGGGCGGAGGCAAGGGCTGCCTCGATGCCTGCATGTCCTGCACCGATCACGGCAACGGTAGTGGAGTTTGACATGGTGAGTCTCCTTTGAAAATGAGAGAAAATAGCGAAACGGTATGAGATTTTCAGGTGTATTCCTTTAAAACCGACAGGAGGTAGGGGTGGAGCGCGCCGTTGGAGGCGGCAATGTCAGCCTCGCCTGTCATGGGGAGGGGCTTGCCTGCCCAATCGGTGATTTTTCCGCCCGCCTCCTCTAAGATCACCGCGCCTGCGGCGTAGTCCCAGAGCTGTAGCTTGCGCTCGGCATAAAGCCCCACGCGACCGTTTGCGGTGTAGGCAAGGTCGGTGGCCGCCGAGCCGGAGCGGCGGATGTCGATGCAGTCCAGGTACAGGCGGCGGGTGATGGCCATCAGACTGTCCACGTGCTCTTTATAATAGGAGGAGGTGCCGATGGCCGCCAGAGCCTCGCCGGGGGCGGTGGCCTCCACCACGCGGATGGGGGAACCGTTCAGGAATGCGCCCTTGCCCCGCTCGGCCAGAAAGAGCTCGTCGGTATAGGGGTTATAGATGGCGCCCAGCTCGGCGCGATGCCGATGGACCAGGGCCAGCGAGACCGCCGAAAGCCCGTAGGAGAAGATATAGTTGGTGGTGCCGTCGATGGGATCCAGGATAAAGGTAGGGACGTCCGGGTCGACGGTGTGGTCGGCGTC
Organism: Clostridia bacterium; assembly: GCA_017451735.1. Taxonomy (GTDB): domain Bacteria; phylum Bacillota; class Clostridia; order Oscillospirales; family CAG-272; genus Firm-07. Next base: position 31,746 of record JAFTNU010000047.1, on the reverse strand, counting down.
CTCCTCGCCCATAAATCGGATGTGGGGATAGCGCTCCGCCAGGGCCTGACGCAGGCGCTTTTGCACACCCACATCGGCGGCGGTGACAAAATCGTTGCGGTGCTTGAGGATGACCTCACCCGCCGAGGTGGGGTCCAGCAGAAAGGGGCGCAGAGAGCGAAGGAGGGTGGTAAGCTCTTCAAAAGTGGGATACGTGTTCATATTTTTTGTCCTTTTTATGAATTTTAGCGGTATTGGGGAAGGTGATCGGTGAATCACCCCCCCGGAGGATCCGCAGGATTCGCACACGTCGCCAAGGGCGACATATCGCACCGCGAGGTTATCGTATTGTCGTAAGGCAATCTATCGCGGGCGCATCGTGATGCGCCCCATATGAGTGGCCTCATCCGGCTTGGCAGCTCGGTGAAGCCGAGGTGGAACTCCCAAGGAGAAGGCGATGGGGCGAGCATAGTGGTTGCAGAGTGCCTTTTGTATTGTACAGGCCGGCTCTCCTCATCCGTCGCGCGGTAGCGCGACACCTTCCCCGCTGGGGAAGGCTAACGAAGTGCCTGCCAGCGGCACGGTGCGTAAGGCTTTTCGCGTCAGCGAAAAGGGACCCAAGTTTGCTCGCAAACTTGAACTATATCGCCATCGGCGATATTGGCCCGCAGGGGGAAGGCCTTGGTGCGGGTTTGCGCGAACATAGTGCATAGTCGCAAGGTAAAGCGCGGATGCGTGACCAACGCATCACGGCATATCGCGGGCGATTATGAAACGCCTTGTGCCATTCGTGCCTTATCGGCTTGTTTTTATCAAAACAGTGGCGGACGGGTTGTAAAAACGGCAGATCTGCAGTGCTCTTGCGGTGGCCTCGAAGTAGAAGATGGCACGGCGCTTTTCCTTGCGGCTCTTATCCTCAAATTCAAAGAGAATGTAATAAATGTCGGGGGCGGACAGAGAGGAGATGGCCGAATATTCCCGCTCGGGCCTCCAGTCGGTGGCTTGCTTGGAATACTCGCCGTTGTCCAGAGGGGCGATGCGCACCGCGTCGCGAAGGCGGATGACCAATTGGCGGCGGCGGGAGCGATTGCCGTAAATTTTGGAAAAGGTCAGCTCACCCGATGTGATGGAATATTCATATTCCACCGCAACATAGCGCCAGGTGACAAACACAATGATCCACAGGGTAATGGGGATCAGGGCCAGCAACGGCACAATGATTTTTACGGCAAAGCCCAGGATCAGCAGTCCCAGCGCATAGCTGACATAAAGAAAGATCAGTCCCGCACGGGCCAGGATCCATCTCCCTTCGATCTTCTGATCCACCGCGAATTCGTATGTGTTGAATTCGTTCAAAATATCCACCTCCCGAAAAAGCCTATTACTTCACGTTAATTATAACACAAAAGGCGGGAGATTTCAATCATTTCACCGTGCAATCGGCCGAAGATATGAAAATGTTTTCATTTTCCCCTTGATATTCCCGACGTTTTTCAGTATAATGATATATATTAAATTGTAAGGAGACCGCAAATGAAAGCAGTAATTACCGTTACCGGCAAGGACAGTGTGGGCATCATTGCCCGTGTGAGCACCCTGTGCTCTCAATACAATGGCAACATCGTTGATATCACCCAGAGCGTACTTTCCGAATATTTTGCCATGATCATGCTGGTGGAGATCGATCAGCTGAGCATTCCCTTTGCCGATTTTGCCGATAAGCTGGCCGAGGAGGGCAAGAAGTGCGCCCTGGATATCCGCGCCATGCATGAGGATATCTTCAACACCATGCACCACGTGTGAGGTAAGAAAAAATGTTGAACGTTACCGATATTTTGGAAACCATCGGGATGATCCGCGAGGAAAATCTCGATATCCGCACCATCACCATGGGGATCTCGCTTCTGGATTGCGTCAGCGAGGACGAGAACCGCCTGTGTGAGAAGGTGTATGATAAGATCACCCGCAAGGCCGAGCATCTGGTGGCGGTGGGCTGTGACATCGAAAAGAAGTACGGCATTCCGATCGTGAATAAGCGGGTATCCGTTACCCCCGTTTCTCTGGTGGGGGGCACCATGACGCCCGATGGATATCTCAAGCTGGCCCACACCCTGCAAAGGGCCGCCGAGACCCTGGGCATCAACTTTATCGGCGGTTATTCGGCTTTGGTTCACAAGGGCATGACCCAGGGTGAGAAAAATCTCATTTCGGTCATTCCCGAGGCCCTGGCCGAAACGCAGCTGGTCTGCTCCTCTGTCAACGTGGCCACCACCAAGGCGGGAATCAATATGGATGCCATCCGCATGATGGGCTCTGCCATCAAGCGGGCGGCCTATCTCACCCGTGATAACAACTCCATCGGCTGTGCCAAGCTGGTGGTCTTTGCCAACGTCCCCGAGGACAACCCCTTTATGGCGGGGGCCTTCCACGGCGTAGGCGAGCCCGATACGGTGATCAACGTGGGCGTTTCGGGGCCCGGTGTTGTGGCCGCCGCCATCAAGCGGGCGGGGGACTGCAATTTGTCGGAGCTGGCCGACGTCATTAAGAAGACCGCCTTCAAGATCACCCGTGTGGGTCAGCTGGTGGCCAGCGAGGCCGCCGAACGGCTGCAGACGCCCTTTGGCATCATCGACCTTTCCCTGGCTCCCACCCCCGCCATCGGCGACTCGGTGGCTCATATCCTGGAGGGGATGGGCCTGGAATCCTGCGGCGGCTACGGTACCACCGCAGCTTTGGCCATGCTCAACGACGCCGTCAAAAAGGGCGGCGTGATGGCATCCTCCCACGTGGGCGGACTTTCCGGCGCATTTATCCCCGTTTCCGAGGATGCGGGCATGATCGCCGCAGTGGAGCGCGGCGCGCTGACGCTGGAAAAGCTGGAGGCCATGACTGCCGTTTGCTCGGTGGGACTTGATATGATCGCCATTCCCGGGGACGTTTCGGAGGATGTGATCTGCGGCATCATTGCCGACGAGATCTCCATCGGCGTGGCAAACACCAAGACCACCGCCGTTCGCGTGATCCCCGCTTACGGGAAAAAGGAGGGCGACTCGGTCAATTTCGGCGGACTTCTGGGTTACGCGCCCATCATGCCCGTCAAGCCTTATTCTCCTGCCCGGTTTGTGGCCCGCGGCGGTCGTATCCCCGCGCCCATCCACAGCTTGAAAAACTGAAAAGCTATAACCGTATGCGCTTTTTGGCGACATCGGAGGAATTATGAAATCAGGAATACGCAATCATCTTGTCAATATTATGATGCCCGCCGTGGTTTTTTCCGCCATTGTGGGTGTGATCACGGGGGCGGTGGTCTTTGCCTTTCGCATCGTTTCGGAAAAGGTCATCGAGCTTTCTCACGAGATCTTTTCCTTTGCCGGTGAAAACCCTTGGGCCATTCCGCTTGTGGTGCTGGGGGCGGTGCTGATCGCCCTGCTGGTCTCTCTTTGTATTGTTTACTCTCCCCATTCCAAGGGCGGCGGTATTCCCACCGCGGTCGCCCTGATGCGAGGGTTGATCACCTTTGATTGGCTTCGCAATCTCATTTTCGTCTTTACATCGGCACTGTTTTCCTACATCTGCGGCATTCCTCTGGGAAATGACGAGGGCCCTGCCGTACAGCTCGGTACCGCGGTGGGAAGCGGTACCACACAGCTGTTGGCCAAAAAGCATCGGGGCTGGGAGCGCTATCTGATGACGGGCGGTGCTACCGCGGGCTTTGCCGTGGCCACCTGTGCACCCGTGTCGGCGGTGCTCTTTGGCATGGAGGAGGCGCATCGCCGTATTTCACCGCTGCTGATCATGTCCTCGCTGACCAGCGTGATGAGCGGCATGTGCATGCTGCGCTGGCTCTGCCACCTTACGGGCATGGAGAGCGAGCTGTTCCACTTCGGCATTCATGCGGTGCTGCCCTTGAATTATCTTTGGATCGTTGGCATTGTCGGTATCATCTGCGGCATCTTCGCGTGGCTTTTGGTCAAGGGCACATTACTGCTTCGTAAGGCCAAGCGCTTGAGAAAGCTGCATCCCTTCTTCAGACTGGCTCCCGTCTTTGCGGCGGTGGTGCTGGTCGGGTGCTTCTTTTACGAGGGCGTCGGTACAGGACACCATCTGATCGAAACACTGATCGAGCAACGCACGGTCTGGTATATGGCACTGATTCTGTTGGCTGTTCGTTCGGTTCTGGTGCTCTTATCTTACGATGCGGGGGCTACCGGCGGTCTCTTTACCCCTTTGCTTGTTTTTGGCGCCTTGATCGGCTCTATGGTCGGGGAGCTGATGGTGGCCATCGGCTGGATGGATCCCGTATATTTACCCGTGATGGTGGTGATCGGCATGGCAGGCATTCTTGCCTCTGCGGCACGGATCCCGCTGACGGCGGCGGTCTTTTCTATCGAGGCCTTCTCGGGCTTTGAAAATATCCTTTCGATTCTGGTCAGCATTCTGGTGGCCTATGTGACTGTGGAGATCATCGGGGTGACCTCGGTCAATGAGATCGCCATGGAAAGGGAAGTGCACAAGCAGCACAAGGGCAAGACCCGAAAGATGGTGGATGTGGAGTTGACGGTTATGCCCGGCTCCTTTGCCATCGGAAAGGAGCCCCGCGATATCCTGTGGCCCAGCTTTTGTCATGTACTTTCGGTGCGTGAAGGCGAGGAGGACGAGAAGGACTCCTATGAGGGTGGTGCCATCCACCCAGGCGACATTCTGCGCCTGAATTTTACCACCTTTGACCCGGAGGCTACCGCCAGGGAGCTGTGCAACATCCTGGGGGAGCAGCCGGTGTATGCCAAGGCCGATATCGAGGAGGATCCCGACGAGGGTGACAGATAAAAACGCGAACGGTATCAAAAAATACGGTATTTTTGTGAAAAAAGCAGGGCATACCCGCCATGGCGGGTATGCCCTGCTTGCGCTTTTTGGGGGGATTAGCGTATCCGCAAGGATACGCCCATGTCGCATCCGGCTTCGCCGATCTGCCAAATCGGATGAGGAGAACACCTTTTGTACTGTACCAACCGGCTCTCCTCATCCACCACCTACGGCGGTCCCCCTTCCCCGCTGGGGAAGGCAAGGACGCGGGTTCGTGCAAACATGGTGCGAAGTCCGGCCTCATCCACCGCAAGCGGTCCCCCTTCCCCCAAGGGGAAGGCAAGGTGCGGGTTTGTGCCAACACAGGTGCACCCGATATGTAGCTTACTTGGCTTGCTTGGGGTTATCGGTCTGTCCCAGAAGATAGTCGATGCCGGTATCGTACAAATCAGCCAGCTTAATGAGGATCCCTGTGGGGATGTCGTTTTCTCCGGTCTCATACTTGGAATAGCCGGTCTGAGACATATTGAGGAGCTTGGCGAGTTGGGTCTGGCTCATATCCGCATCTACGCGTAAATCCCGAATTCTTTTATACATGCGTCCTCCATCTTTTTGGGCATCGTATGGTCTCAATTGCACATTCCTTGATTTCATTATAACTTTTTTTACATTTTCCCTTGACGCTCAACCTGTTTCGGGTTAAAAAGACCGAGCAATATGAGGAGGACCGTATCAAGCAGCAGGCCGCCGAACCGGCAAACACCATGGACGGAGCCCTGAACAGATAATATGTCCCATTTTCTGCCAGACGATTTGCAAGAAGGGAAAGCGCAACATCCGCCCGCCGTGCACTTTGGAAGGTGGGCGGAGTTTGTCTCCGCTCTTTCCGAAAGCGGAAAGGAGCAGGGGGGATTTTTTGGACGGATTTCCGTTTTCGGTGGGGCTGTGGAAAAATCCATAGGCTGTGGAAAACTCTGTGGAAACTGTGTAAAACTCAGTAAACTCGGGGGATGCCTTGTCCGACAGGGGGTGTGGAAAAGCCAACCGCCGCGGGGACGTCGAGTCTTCGGATTTTTCCTTTTTCGGTAAAAGGGCGTTTCCAAAGGCGGAAATACAAGGAGCTCCATGATTCGACCCGGTGACCCTGCGGGTGCGGGGCAGAATTTGCCCCGAACCCCCTTGACAGAAGGGGCAGTTTCTTATATAATAGAATAGTAAAGAATATGGCGGGCGTGGCCCGCCGTTTTAAGGAGGCAGAAAATGGAACAGACCAAAAAGTGTGCGCTTGCCGCAAAGGCCGCACAGATCCGCCTTGACATCCTCGAGGAGGTTCACGCAGCCAAGTCCGGTCATCCCGGCGGCTCCCTGTCGATCGCGGACGTTATGACCTATTTGTATTTTGAAGAGATGAAGGTCAACCCCGCCGACCCCAAGTGGGAGGACCGTGACCGCCTTGTCCTTTCCAAGGGTCACACCGCACCCGCTCTGTACGCAACCCTGGCCGAGAGAGGCTATTTTGACCGCTCGGAGCTGGCAAAGCTGCGTAAGATCGACTCTTTCCTGCAGGGTCACCCCGATATGAAGCACACCCCCGGTGTGGATATGACCACCGGCTCTCTGGGCCTTGGCATTTCCGCTGCTTGCGGCATGGCACTTGCCGCTAAGATCGACGGGAAGGATTACCGCACCTACACCATCGTCGGCGACGGCGAGAGTGAGGAGGGTCAGGTCTGGGAGGCGTGCATGTTCGCCGCTCATTACAAGCTGGATAACCTGTGCGTGATCATCGATTGGAACGGTCTGCAGATCGACGGTAAGATCACCGACGTGATGAACCCCACTCCCCACGACAAGAAGCTGGAGGCATTCGGCTTTAACGTGGTGATGGCCGACGCACACGATTTCGATTCTCTGGAGGCCGCGTTCAATAATGCCAAGGCCTGCAAGGGCAAGCCCAGCGCCATCATCGTTAAGTCGGTGAAGGGTAAGGGTGTTTCCTTTATGGAGAACCAGGCAAGCTGGCACGGCACCGCTCCCAATGACGAGCAGTATGCCGCCGCTGTTGCCGAGATCAAGGCTACGATGTAAGGGGGTAAGAGAAAATGGCAGATAAGATTGCAACCAGAGAGGCCTACGGCAACGCGCTTGCCGAGCTGGGCGAAAAATATGATTTTGTAGTGCTGGACGCCGACCTTTCGGCGGCCACCAAGACCGGCGTTTTCAAGAAGAAATACCCCGAGCGTTTCTTTAACTGCGGTATTGCCGAGGGCAACATGATGAGCGTTGCGGCAGGTCTTGCCGCCGCAGGTAAGGTTCCCTTTGCCTCCACCTTTGCTATGTTCGCCGCAGGCCGTGCCTTCGAGCAGATCCGTAACTCCATCGGCTATCCCCACCTGAACGTGAAGATCGGCGCTACCCATGCCGGCATCACCGTGGGTGAGGACGGTGCCACCCACCAGTGCAACGAGGATCTGGCGCTGATGCGTACCATCCCCGGCATGACCATTGTCAATCCCGCCGACGCCGTGGAGGCCAAGGCCGCCGTGGAGGCCGCTATCAACTTCAAGGGCCCCATGTATATGCGATTCGGCCGTTACGCCGTGCCGGTGATCAACGACGCGGCAACCTACAAATTTGAGCTTGGCAAGGGTGTTGTCAAGGCCGAGGGCACCGATGTGACCATCATTGCCACCGGTATTATGGTTGCCATGGCTATGGAGGCCGCAGAGACTCTGAAGGCTGAGGGGATTTCCGCCCGCGTCATCAATATCCACACCATCAAGCCCTTGGATGAGGAGCTGGTGCTGAAGGCCGCCAAGGAGACCGGTGCCATTGTAACCGCCGAGGAGCACAGCGTCATCGGTGGCTTGGGTGCCGCTGTTGCCGAGTGCGTTTGCGGCGCTTGCCCCGTGCCCGTGGTGCGTCTGGGTGTGAACGATACCTTCGGTCACTCCGGTACCGTGCCCGCACTGCTTGAAATGTACGGTCTGACCCCTGCCAACATTGTGGCAAAGGTCAAAGAGGCGATTGCGCTTAAAAAGTAAGCATTGATTATAAAAACGCCCGAAGCCAAACGGCTTCGGGCATTTTGGAAGATATCAGGCTTTGTATCAACATGGTAGGGGACGGCGCCCCCTACAGGAGCTACGGAGGTGCAAGCAGATCAACATGGAACCAAAATTGTTTACCAAAAACGACAACGGCTTTGTTTGCGCCCATTGCGGCAAGGCGGTGGATCCTCTCGGCTACACCTCCCGCAACCATTGCCCCTATTGCCTGTGGAGCCTCCACGTGGATGTAAACCCCGGTGACAGAGCCAACGAATGCGCAGGACAGATGGAGCCGATCGCGGCCAAGCCCGATCCGAAGGCAGGTTTTATCATCCTGCACCGTTGCACCAAATGCGGGGAATTACACCCCAACAAGGCGGCGTACGGTTCCCATCCGGGGGCGGGAAGGCTTGACAGTACAAAGCTGCTGATCGCTCTGACGGCAAGGCCGTGGGAGAAATGAATACCGAAGGAAAAGGCGGTGATTTTGTGAGAACGTATCGAAGATTTGGCGTCATTGCGCCGGTGCTGGCGCTGTTTATGTGCCTGCTTTGCGCCTGCGCGGGGGAGAGTAAGCCCGTGGCGTACGAGGATGCGGAGCACACACATGTGTACGGACATTGGTATGATTCCGCCGAGGAGGGCGTTCGAGTGCGTTATTGCAAGATCTGCCACGCCGAGGAAACCGAGGGGAAGGAATAAAGGGGCGGCGTGGCCGTCCTTTTTGTTTTGCGCAGAGCTCGAGTGTGCGTATCCGCGAGGATACGCACACGTCGCCGCAGGCGAGGTGGAACTCCGCTGGAGAAGGCTACAGAGTAGTCTGCGACAAGGGGGAAGACAAGGACACGGGTTTGCTGGTCAACGGGCCCGCAAGTTTGCAATGCATAGCGGGTGTTTGGTGTGTTTGCACATGATCCTTCTATGTGTCATTCTGAGGAGCGCAACAGAGCGCGACGAACGAATCACGGAAATGGCAAGAAGCCATTTCCGTGGTGTGTATACGCCAGACTTTTTTGTGGCAAAAGTAACTTTCCCGCACAAAGGCTATTGGGCCATCCATACGAGATCCCGCTGCGGTTAACGCCTTGCGCTTTTGCTTGCTACGCTTACGCTTCGACCCGCAAAAGTTCGACTACGGGCTACGCCCTCCGCTCAGGATGACTCGTAGCCGCATTGTTCGCACAAACTTGTGTCTTGCCTTCCCCAGCGGAGTTCCACCTCGGCTTCGCCGAGCTGCCAAACCGGATGAGGAGGACGCCTTTTATGCTGTACTTACCGGCTCTCCTCATCCACCGCAAGCGGTTCCCCATGGAGTTTTCGCAAGAAAACTCCGGTTGCTCGCCAAAGGCGAGCTCATCCCCCGCTGGGGAAGGCAAGGAAGCGGGTTTGTCAATCGACAAGCCCGCTTGCAAAAACGCTTGCGGAGGCGAAAAAAAATAAGGGAGCGGAGAACCCCTCTTGCAAAAGGGGTTCTCCGCTCCCTTTTATCCTTCTCTCTCTTACATGAAAATCATGATCAGGAACTGGGAGCAAAGGACAACGGAAATCAGTGCGATGGGATAGGTGGCGGCGTAAGCGGAGCCTACGTCCTCGGTGCCGGAGACCTGAATGAGGGTGCCCAGCGCAGGTGTGGAGGTCATGCCGCCGGTGATGGAGCCCAGGCTGTTCAAGAGGTTCATCTTCAGCACGAACTTGGCGAAGATAAAGCCAACGATCATGGGCAGGATGGTCATCAGAGCGCCGTAGAGGAAGTAGACGGCCTGGAAGCATTCCACAAACTTGGCGCCGCCGGCGATACCGGCACCGATCAGGAACATCATCAGACCGAACTCGCGGAAGACCTTAAGGGTTTGTGCGGGGGGGGTGACGTTGACGGGGCCGAACTTTTTGAAGTGACCGAACACCAGGGAGACCAGCAGGCAGCCGCCGGTGGTGGTCAGCGAGAAGGTGCCGAACTTGATGGAGCCGAGGATCATACCGAGAATGGCGGCCACGGCGAAGGCGGCAATGCCGAAGGGATCAATGTCGATCAGCTTCTTCTTGGGCGCCTCTTCTACAGCGTCGTCTGCGGGAACCTCATCGCCGTCCTCGTTGACCTTGGTCTTCTTATCGGAGGCGTTGGAGGCGGCCAGCAGCTCGCGCTCCTTGGCCATATCGGTCTTCATAAACTTAGGAACAAGCTGAACGAACAGAACCACACCGATAACACCGAAGATGTAGGCGATGCCGTTGCCGACGGCAACGTAGTCCTCAAGAGCGGTGCCCACAGCGGCCTTGGAGGCCGAGAAGGCGGGAGTGGAGGTCAGTGCACCGGAGAACAGACCGGTCATGATGGCGGTCAGCTGATCGGCGGGCACATCCTTCATGGTTGCCTTGGCAACAAGGATACAACCACCGCAGACCAGAGCTCCGGAAAGGATGATGATCAGGCCCAGCAGAATGTAGGTCTTAAAGTTTTTCTTCAGGTTGCCAAAGAACTTGGGACCGGCGATGAAGCCGACGGATGTGACGAACAGGATGAGACCGATGTTTTCAACGATCTTGAGTGCGTTGGTAGTGTACAGGGGCAGCTGCTCGGAAAGAGGCTTGTAGAAAAGACAGCCGAAGAGCAGGGCTACCAGGAACACGCCTGCGGTTCCCAGATTCACGCCCTTGATGGTCACGCGGCCAAGGCAATAGCCGATGGCGGCAATGGCAAGGACGGCGAACACCAGGAAAGAGACACCCTTGACGGAAAGTGCGAAATTGCCGTCAAAGAAACTGAAAATTTCCATGTTTTCCTCCGAAAAATATTAAAATGTGATGTTGAGTGACTGGGTCCCTTGGTTTCGGCGCAGACTAAAAGGCGCATACGAGCGTCTTTTGGGCGCATTCGCCCTTTTGTCTGCGGAGAAGCCGAAGAATCCGAAAAAACGCATGGGATGCCGCGGCACTTCCACGCGGTCTTGACCGCCGATGGCGCCCAAGCCGCAGTTCCGCGCCGCATTTCTTCTCCGTACAGTCCCTTTGGGGCATGGCATAGAGGGAGATTGGATTGCAAATACTGCGCCAAAGCTGTAGCCGGTGTGTGGCGCCGCTTGCTACGGCACTTCCACGCGGTCTTGACCGCCGATGGCGCCCAAGCCGCAGTTCCGCGCCGCATTTCTCTCCGTGCAGGCCCTTTGGGGCATGCAAGGCAAGGGATCGAACGCAAACACCGCGTCATAGCCGCGGCTGATGTGTTGTATTGCCTTCGGTGAATGAAAAGCTTTTAAAGGGGGCCGGGGGAGCTTTTTTAAAGTCTCCCCCGGCCGAGCTCAATAAACTGAGCTCGGCTATGTGTGTCTTCTCTTATTTCGCCTCAAAGCGAGGGTTGCCGTGGGTGTAACGGGGGAGCAGAATGGGAGACTGCTTGTCGGTCTTGATACCGGCAGCCTTCTGCTCGGCGGCAAAGTCCTTCACGTGCTTCAGGGTGGGCTTGCCCAGCTTGTCGATCTCCTTGGCGGCCTTAGCGGCATTGATGCCGGCGTTACGGCCGAATACGATGATGTCAAGCAGAGAGTTGCCCATCAGACGGTTCTCGCCGTGGATACCGCCCACTGCCTCGCCGGCAACGAACAGGTTCTCTACATCGGACATGCCGTTGGCGCCGATCTTGATACCGCCGTTCTGGTAGTGCAGGGTGGGGTAGATCAGGATGGGCTGCTTGCGCATATCGATGCCGTACTTCAGGTACATACGCATCATAGCGGGGATACGCTTCTCGATGGTGCCCTCGCCGTGGAGCTTTTCGATCATGGGAGAGTCCAGCCAGATACCGAAGCCGCCGTCGGGGGTAGCGACACCCTTGCCACGCTCCTTGCACTCGCGGATGATCGAGGCGGCGGAGACGTCACGGGTCTCCAGGGGGTTCATGAAGGCCTCACCCTCGGAGTTGATGAGCTGAGCGCCGATGGAGCGCACCTTCTCGGTCACCAGAGCACCGAAGATCTGAGAGGGGTAAGCCACGCCGGTGGGATGGTACTGCAGGGTGTAGGCGTAAAGCAGGGGAGCGCCCGCACGGTAGGCAAGCACCAGACCGTCAGCCGTTGCGCCGTAGTGGTTGGAGGTGGGGAAGCCCTGGTAGTGCATACGGCCCGCACCGCCCGTGGCGATGATCACGGTCTTTGCACGTGCGATCAGGATCTCCTTTGTCTCCATGTTCATGAGAACCGCACCGGTTGCACGGCCCTTCTCGTCCTTGATCAGCTCGATGGCTGCGGTGAAGTCCACAACGGGAATGTTGCGGTTCTGCACCTCGTCACGCAGCACGCGCATGATCTCGGCGCCGGAATAGTCCTTGGCGGCGTGCATACGCTTGCGGGAGGTACCGCCACCGTGGGTGGTGACCATGGTGCCGTCCTCTTCCTTATCAAACATAACACCCAGGTTGTTGAGCCACTGGATGCACTCGGGGCCGTCGTGAACCAGCTTGTAAACCAGCTCGGGGACGTTCTTGAAGTGACCGCCGCCCATCACGTCCAGATAGTGCTGTGCGGGGCTGTCGTTCGGCTTATCGGCAGCCTGGATGCCGCCCTCTGCCATCATGGTGTTGGCGTCGCCGTGACGCAGCTTGGTCACAATGGTGACCTTGGCACCGTTCTCGTCGGCCATAATGGCCGCAGCCGAGCCTGCGCCGCCGCCGCCGATGATCAGCACGTCGGTCTCGATATCGGTGCGGGAAAGATCGATCTCAGAGGGCTTGATGCGGCTGTTGGCCTGGAGGATCTCAGCCAGCTCCAGCGGCACCTTTTCGCCCTTGTTGGGGCCGATCTGCAGCTCTGCAAACTGGGATTTGATGTGGTCGGGATGGAAGGCGGCAAGAACAGCGTCCTTCTCCTCGGCGGTCATACGGCGGGGATTCTCTCCTGCCATGACCTTGGCAAGGCGCGCGTCGCGGGTTGCCTCTACCTTTTTGATGGATTCAAGCATTTCGGCAGTATACATTTGTCTTGCGCCTCCTTATTTCTCGAAATCGCGGTTGTTGTACATATCCTTGAGTTCGTCCACAGACTTGCTCATGATATCCTTCAGAGCCGCTTCGCAATCGCCGCGCAGGATCTCGTCCACGCGGTTCTTCAGATGCTCGGTCTCGGGGGCCAGGTACTTGCCGGTCAGACGGCGGGCAAGCAGGCCGACCTGGGGATGGGTGATGCCGGCAGGGCAACGGGAGGAGCAGACGCCGCACATGACGCAGTCAAAGGACTCCTCGGCGCATTTCTCATACTCGCCGCGCTGTGCGTAGGCGATGTACTGCATGACGTTAAGACCCTGGGTGCAGGCCTTGGTGCAGGCGTTACAGCCGACACAGGCGTAGATCTCGGGGTAAAGCTGCATCATGATCTGCTCGGTGGGCTTGACCTTTTCGATGTCATAGGGCTTTTTCACCAGAGGGAAGAAGGGCAGGGTGGCGATGTACATGTTGTCCTGCACCTGGGTCTGGCAAGCCAGGCAGGTCTTGAGCTCGGTGTCGCCCTTGATGCGGTAGATGGTGGCACAAGCGCCGCAGAAGCCGCAACGGCAACCAACACCGCGGACCAGCTGATAGCCGGCGTACTCCATCGCACCCATGATGGTGAGACTGGAGGGAACCTCATACTTTTTGCCGTAGAGGTAAATATTGATCATATTACTCATGATTTTTCTCTCCTATTAATATTCGCCGGGCAGTTCGTCCAGCTGGTCAAAGCGGAATACGGGACCGTCCTTGCAGACATACTTGTTGCCGATGTTGCAACGGCCGCACTTGCCGATACCGCACTTCATGCGAAGCTCCATGGTGGTGTAGATCTGGGTCTTATCAAAGCCGACCTTCAAAAGGTTGGGCAAAGAGAACTTGATCATGATGGGGGGGCCGCACATCAGTGCACAGGTGTTAATGGGATTCAGACCCACTTCCTCAATGTAGTTGGGAACGAAGCCAACGTGTCCGTCCCAGCCCTCCTGCTCACGGTCGATGGTCAGGTGCACGTGGAAATCGGGGGTGTTCATCCACTCGGAGACGATCTCGTCATAGTAAACCAGGTCGTCCTTGGAGCGGGAGCCGTAAATGATATCCACGCGGCCGTACTTGTCGCGGTTGTCGCGGACATAGTTGATGACCGAGCGCAGAGGCGCCAGACCGATACCGCCGGCAACGAACACCAGGTTCTTGCCTGCCAGCTCGTCGTCTACGGGGAAGGGACGGCCGTAGGGGCCGCGGACGGTGATCATCTGACCCTCGTCCATGCCGTGAAGCCAGCCCGAAAGGCAGCCGCACTTCTTGACACTGAATTCCATGTACTCCTTGTTGGTGGGAGAGGAGGTGATCGAGATCATGGCCTCGCTGACACCGGGGACGGAGAGCATGGCACACTGACCGGGCTTGTGCTCAAAGAGCTTACCGCCCTCGGGGGCCTCTACACGGAAGGTTTTCACGTCGGGGGTCTGACCGGTGATCTTGGTCACGATACCTGCATAAGGGATCAAGGTTTCTTCCATTATTTATTACCTCCTTTTGCCAGCGTTTTCATGACCTTGACAATGTTCATGGAGATGGGGCAACGGGAAAGACATCTGCCGCAGCCGACGCATCCGAACACGCCGTCGTTGTTATCGGGGAAGTAGACCAGCTTGTGCATGAATCTCTGACGGAAACGCTCCAGCTGAGTGGGACGGGGCTGACCTGCCGACATCTTGGTGAAGTCGGAGTACATGCAGGAGTCCCAGCAACGGAAACGCTGGATGCCGTGACCGGTGTCGAAGTCGCGGATGTCATAGCACTGGCAGGTGGGGCACACAAAGGTGCAGGTGCCGCAGCCAAGGCAGGACTCGGAGAGGGAGGCCCATTCGGGACGGTCGAACACCTCTTTGGTAAGCCCTGCGCCCACACCCTCGGTGGTGAGGTCGGCCAGGGGCATTTTGGCGAGGATCTCGCGGACCTTGTCCTGCTCGGCCTTCACAGCCTTGTCATCGGTGTCCTCAAAGAGGTCAGCGGTGGCGGCCATGAGCTTTTCGCCCTTTTCGGTGTTGGCGCGGAAGACGTAGCCGTCCTCCACATCCCACACGGTGATGTCACCCTTGGGGTCGGCGGCGTCAATGCCGAAGGTGCCGCAGAAGCAGGTCTCGGCGGGCTTGCCGCAGGCGTGGGTGATAACGGTGCCGTGCTCACGGCGGTTTTTGTAATAGCTGTCAACGGGGTCGACCAGATAAACACGGTCGAGAATGTCAAAGCTGGCGGCATCGCAGGCGCGAACGCCGAAGATCACGAAATCATCGCATGCCTCGCGGGTGTCGATGATGTCGATCTTCTTGCCCTCCATTTTGAACTCCATCAGGTTCTCGGTCTGGGGGAAGAAGAAGTCCTTGGCAGAGCGGAGGGTATTGAGCTGGTGAGAGAGCTCAACGCCCTCGCTCCATCTTTTGTACTCCGCCTTGCCCACCTCGTTGTTGACGGGCAGATAGAGTGCTTCTTTTGCGGCGATGGCGGCAAAGAAGTCATACAGTTTTGCAAGGGAAAGCTTTTTCATCACTTATTACCTCCCTCATTGGGCTCGCGGTCGCCCTTGGTATAGGTACCGAGGGGCGGACGGGCATCGGGATCTGCGCCTGCCTGGTACTCGCCGTAGAACTCGTTCATATCCTTGATGAACTTACGGTTGAGCAGGTGGAGCGGGATGTGCTGAGGGCAAACGCGGGAGCATTCGCCGCAGTCGGTGCATCGGCCCGCCACGTGGAAGGCACGGATGATGTGGAACATATTTTCCTCAAAGGAGTTGACGGCCGCCTTCTGAGCCACACCCGAGTTGGGATTGTCAAAGACGCACTGCTCACAGGAGCAGGCGGGGCAGACATTGCGGCAGGCGTTACAGCGGATGCAACGGGAGAGCTCGCCGCGCCAGAACGCAAAGCGCTCGTCGGGGGTCATGGCCTCCAGCTTTTCCACCATATCAAAGCGGTTGCAATCCTCTACCACGTCACCATCCTCGCCGATGAGCTCGTCAAAGACCACGTGTTTCTTGCTCTTGCAGGAAAGGCAACGCTCGGCGGTGGCATCGGATGCCTTCACGGTCTTGTTGCCGTAAACGGTCTCTACCACGTATTCACCGTTCTTCATCTGAATACCGGTGATGCCCGAAAGGCCCATTGCCTTCAGCTTTTCCACATCGGCCTTGCCGTAGCACTCGATGCCGATGACATAGACATTTTCACGCTTGATGCGGTGCTCGGCGATGAGCTGGTTGAAGCTGTAGGTGTCGCAGGGCTTGAGGAAGACTAAGATCTTGCCCTCACCCTTGGATTCCTTGATCAGGTACTTGGAAAGGTTGGCACCGCAGAAGTCGTTGTAGACAAAGCGGTCCTTCAGATCCTCGGCAGAACGGAAGACTGCGGGGGTCATGTCATAGGGGAATTCGCCCACGCTCCAGCCCAGCACACGGTTAACGGTACCGTCGGCCAACAGCTCCAGGGCGCGTTTTTCCATCATTTCTTGCATCTCAGATCCTCCAGTCTCTTGTTCTCACCGAGGGCTGCGACGGTGGCGCAGAACTCGTTCATGGTTTTGGAGAATTTGGCACCCTCGGCGGCGGAGATCCACTCCACACGGGTGCGCTCCCGCTCGATGCCCAGGTAATCCAGCATGGAGAACAGCAGGGTCATGCGGCGGCGGGTAAAGTAGTTACCGCTGGTGTAGTGGCAGTCACCGGGGTGGCAGCCTGCGATGATGACGCCGTCGGCACCGCGCTGGAAGGCGCGGAGGATGAACATGGGGTTCACGCGGCAGGAGCAGGGCACACGGATGACCTTCACCTCGGCAGGGTAGGAAAGACGGGCAGAGCCTGCACCGTCGGCGCCCGCATAGGAGCACCAGTTGCAGCAGAAGGCAACGATTTTGGGCTTGTATTCAGTTACTGGCATATTGCGTCAACCTCCGCCATGATTTGTTTGTTGGAGAAGCCCTTCAGATCCATTGCGCCGGAAGGACAAGCAACGGTACAAGCACCGCAGCCCTGGCACACCGCAGGATTGACCGAAGCCACGCGGCGGATGAGGGTGGTGCGGTTGGGACCGCGGAATTCCTTGTCGGAGTAGCTGATGGCGCCGTAGGGGCAGACCTTCTCGCAGGAAGAGCAGCCGTTACAGAGCATTTCGTCGGACTGTGCCACGCAGGGGTTGCAGGTGAGCTTGTCTTTGGCAAGCACGCCGATGACCTTGGCGGCGCAGGCGGATGCCTGAGAAACGGTTTCGGGGATATCCTTGGGACCCTGGCAAACGCCCGAGAGGAAGATGCCCGCAGTGGGGGACTCGACGGGACGGAGCTTGGGGTGCGCCTCGGTAAAGAAGTCGTTGGTATCCATGCTGGCGGTCAGCATGGTGGCAATGGAGCGGGCGGTCTTATCGGGCTCGATAGCGGTAGCCAGTACCACCAGGTCGGCGTCGATGTGCAGCTGCTCGCCTGCCAGCAGGTCGCTGGCCTGAACGCGGAGCTGCTTGCCGTTCTGGGTGACCTTACCCACCATACCTTTAATATAATGTACGCCGTATTGCTCCACCGCGCGGCGGTAGAACTCGTCAAAGTTCTTGCCGGGGGTACGGACGTCGATGTAGAAGACGTAAACGTCGGTGTCGGGATACTTCTCGCGGATCAGCATGGCGTGCTTTGCGGTGTACATGCAGCAGATCTTGGAGCAGTAGGGCTTGCCGCGCTCATCGGTCTCGGTGCAACGGGAGCCCACGCACTGGACAAAGACCACGGTGTGAGGATGCTCGTTGTCGGAGGGGCGGAGCAGGGTACCGTTGGTGGGGCCTGCGGCGTTCATGAGACGCTCCAGCTCCAGGGAGGTGACCACATCGGGGCAGGTGGCGTAGCCGTACTCGTTGTAGGCCTTGGCATCAATGGGATTGAAGCCGGTGGCGGCAACGATGGCACCGTACTGGCGCTCGATGACCTCATCCTGCTGCTTGTAGTCGATGGCGCCTGCGCCACAGACCTTAGAGCAGATACCGCACTTGCCGGTCTTCAGCATCATGCAGTAATCGGCATCGATGGTGGCGACCTTCGGCACGGCCTGTGCAAAGGGAATGTAGATGGCGTGGCGGTTGTTCATGCCCATGTTGAATTCGTTGGGGACCTTCTTCTGGGGGCACTTTTCGGTACACAGGCCACAGCCGGTGCACTTGGTCTCGTCAACGTATCTTGCCTTGCGGCGGATGCTGACATTGAAGTTGCCCACATAGCCCTTGACGGCCTCCACCTCGCTGTAAGCGAAGATCTTGATCTTTTCGTTCTGGCCGGCATCCACCATTTTAGGGGTGAGGATACAGGCGGCGCAGTCCAGAGTGGGGAAGGTCTTGTCCAGCTGAGCCATCTTGCCGCCGATGGTGGGGGATTTCTCCACGATGTCCACCTCAAAGCCTGCCTCGGCAATGTCCAGAGCGGTCTGGATGCCGGCGATGCCGCCGCCGATGACCAGCGCGCGCTTGGTCACAGGGGACTCGCCTGCCTGCAGGGGCTGATTCAGGTGAACCTTTGCAATGGCCGCACGGCCAAGGATGATCGCCTTTTCGGTGGCTTCCTTCATATCCTTATGGATCCAGGAAACGTGCTCACGGATGTTGGCGATCTCCACCATGTAGGGGTTGATGCCCTCCAAGGACGCCGCCTTGCGGAAGGTGGCCTCGTGCATACGGGGAGAGCAGGAGCAGACCACCACACCGGTGAGCTTGTGCTCGCGGATGGCCTTGCGCATGAGCTGCTGGCCCGACTCGGAGCACATATACTGATATTCGGTGGAAAACACCACGCCGGCCTCGTGACCGAGTGCCTCGGCAACTGCCTTTACATCAACGGTGCCCGCAATGTTGGTACCGCAGTGGCAGATAAATACACCAATTCTTTGCATTTCGTGCTTTCCTCCTTACTTACTGTACTTGCGCATGGCGCTGACCAGGAGCTGCTGGGGCATATCCTCATCCAGCAGGGCGGGGATGTCGTCGGACTTCATATGGTTCTGACCCTGCTGACGGATGACGGCAAGGCGCACGGCCTCCACCACCTTGGCGGGCTCAACGCCGCGGGGACAGCGGTCCACGCAGGCAAAGCAGGAGAGACATTTGTAGATCGAGGGGCTGGCGGCCAGTTTCTCGATCTCTCCCTTTTCTACCATATAAACAAACTGATGGGGATGGTACTCCATCTCATCAAAGGCGGGACAGGTGGCGGTGCACTTGCCGCAACGCATACACTTGCGTACGTCCACGCCGGAGGAGCGCAGAACCTGTTCGGTTGCATTGTTGGAATGACTCATTGCACGGCCTCCTTTCACTTAACGCCGAGTGCTTCGGCAAGCAGCTCGGTGAAGTATACGACGGGCAGGTCGCTGCCGCCGTTCTTGGCGAGGTTGTAAAGGCAAAGAGGGCAGGCGGTGATCACCGTGTCGGCGCCGTTCTTTTTGGCATCCTCCATGACGATGCTGCTGCGCTTTTCTGCCTGTGCCTTATTCTCGGCGGCCACATAACCGCCGCAGCACTCGTTGCGCATACCCCAGATCACGGGCTCGGCGCCGATGGCGCGGATGAAGTTCTCCAGAATGGTGGGGTTCTCGGGGTCGTCAAACTGCATCACCTTGCCGGGGCGGAGCAAGAGACAGCCGTAGTAAGCGGCGATCTTGCGGCCGGTGAGAGGGTTCTTGACGGCGGCCTTGATCTTGTCAAAGCCCACGCGGTCGCGGAGCACCTCCAGATAGTGCAGCACGGTGGTCTCACCGTTGTAGGGGGTCTCAAGCCCCAGATAGTTGTTGACGCGCAGAGCGATATCGGCGTCGGTGGCCATATCGTGGTTGGTCTGCTTGATCACGTTGTGGCAGGCGGAGCACAGGGTGACCAGCTCTTCTCCCGCATCGCGGGCGGAGACCAGGGCGCGGACGGCGGAAAGCTTGGTTGCGATCTCGTCCTTGGCCATGGGGTACACGGCACCGCAGCACTGCCAGTCGGGCAGCTCTTCCAGCGTGAACCCAAGCGCCTCGGCGGAAAGACGACCGTAGCGGTCGAGATCCTTACCCTTGGTTTTGAGTGTGCACCCGGGATAATAACTGAATTTCATGTACGTTTTCCCTTTCGTAGAAATTTATGGGGGAGTGGTTTTTACGGTATTCAAGGGCGCACAAGCGTGCGCCCCTGAACGGTCTTTGAAAAATTGCGTATAGCGGCGTTGCTCCGCGGCGACAAATTCGACGTACAAAAGTACGCCATCATCTGCCGCCTTACGGTGCGCCTTGCTCTGCACAATTTTTCCTTGACCGATTTATTTTGCTGCAAGTGTGTACTTACACCATCTTCTCGGGATGGAATACCTCGTCAAACTTCTCAGCGGTCAGGAACCCGAGAGCCACGCAGGCCTCCTTCAGGGAGATGTTCTCCTTGAAGGCCTTCTTTACGGTCTTGGCAGCGTTCTCATAGCCGATGTAGGGGTTCAGAGCGGTGACCAGCATCAGGGAGTTGTGCAGGTTGTCATGCATCTTCTGCTTGTTGGCCTTGATGCCCACGGCGCAGTTGTTATTGAAGGAGACGATCGCCTCGGAGAGCAGTCTTGCGGACTGGAGGAAGTTGTAGATGCAGACGGGCATGAACACGTTCAGCTCGAAGTTGCCCTGAGAAGCGGCCATACCCACGGCCACATCGTTACCCATGACCTGAACGGCCACCATGGTCACAGCCTCGCACTGGGTGGGGTTGACCTTACCGGGCATGATGGAGGAGCCGGGCTCGTTCTCGGGGATGGTGATCTCGCCAAGACCCAGACGGGGACCGGAGGCCAGCCAACGAACGTCGTTTGCGATCTTCATCATGTCGGCGGCAAGAGCCTTGATGGCGCCGTGAGCGAAGACGATCTCGTCCTTGGAGGTGAGGGCATGGAACTTGTTGCCGGCGGTGACGAACTTCTTGCCGGTGATCTCGGAAACAGCCTCGGCAACCTTGACGTCAAAGCCCTTGGGGGCGTTAAGGCCGGTACCGACGGCAGTGCCGCCCAGAGCCAGCTCCTTCAGAGTGACAAGAGAAGCCTTCAGCAGCTGCTTGTCGCGCTCCAGGCTGGATCTCCAGCCGGAGATCTCCTGAGAGAAGGTGATGGGGGTTGCATCCTGCAGGTGGGTGCGTCCGCTCTTAACGATGCCCTTGTTCTGGCGCTCCAGCTTCTTGAAGGTGGCGACCAGCAGGTCGATGGCGGGGAACAGCTTATCCTCGATGGCCTCGACGGCGGCGATGTGCATAGCGGTGGGGAAGGTATCGTTGGAGGATTGGCTCATGTTAATATCGTCATTGGGATGGCAGAGCTTCTCGCCTGCGATCTCGTTGGCGCGGTTTGCGATGACCTCATTGGCGTTCATGTTGGACTGGGTGCCGGAGCCGGTCTGCCAGACAACAAGGGGGAAGTGATCGTTGAGAGCGCCGGACATGACCTCGTCGCAGGCCTGGCTGATGGCGGCCAGCTTCTTATCGGTCATCTTTTCGGGCTTGAGGGAGTTGTTTGCGATGGCGGCGGCCTTCTTCAGTACGCCGAATGCCTTGGTGATCTCGCGGGGCATGGTCTCAATGCCGACGCTGATCGGGAAGTTCTGGTGGCTGCGCTCGGTCTGAGCAGCCCAGTAGCGGTCAGCGGGGACCTTGACTTCACCCATAGAGTCATGTTCGATACGGTATTCCATGTGTTTTTCCTCCTGAAATATCATGTTGTTTGTCTTTTGACAAGATTGCGGCGTGTGGCCGCAAATTATCATTATAGATTATAACATATAAGCCAAACACCGTCAAGAGGAGACTACTGAAAAATCAAACAAATTTTCGCATTTTCGGTGCAATTTTCCTGTAATTTGACATGAAAAGGGCGGGAAAAGGGACGGATTTTTGTTAGCGAATACTAACTTGCGGCGTACTGCCGCACATGGCAGGTCGCTCCTGCGTATCCTTGCGTACACGCAAGGATACGCACACGTCGCCGCAGGCGACACATCGCACCGAGAGGTTATCGCATGACCCAAAAGTCATATATCGCATTGTCGCAAGGCAATCTATCGCGGGCGATTCGCAGAATCGCCCCACAATTGATGCATAGCCCGGCCTCATCCGTCGCCTTGGCGCGGATGGACCGTCGCGCGGTAGCGCGACACCTTCTCCAAAGGAGAAGGCTTGGGTGCGGGTTGGTGCGAACATGGTGCGAAGTCCAGCCTTATCCACCGCAAGCGGTCCCCCTTCTCCCAAGGAGAAGGCGAGGGTGCGGGTTTGTGCGAACATTCCGGCTACGGGGCATCCTGAGCCAACTTCGCCTTTGGCGAAGTAGATGAAGTTTTGCCTTGTCGCCTGAACGGCTCCATTTGCTTTGCAAACCGGCAAACTTCAGAGTTTTTGCAACATCCTATGTCAACGTGTCATTCTGAGCGCAGTGGAGAGATATATCATAAAGTGGCTACGTTTTGCAGTTACATTCTCCACGGAGTCGAATTTTTGATTGGCGGGGTAGCCAAGCAAAAACGCGAACGAAGCGAGCGGGATCTCGTAACGATAACCAATAGCTTTTTTAGGCAAATGTTACATTCACCTAAAAGGCTTGTGCAAACAAAGCTTTTCCGCGAGATCCCAAAATGCTGAACGCATTTTGCTCACGAAAACGCGCGATTCGTCGCACGTTTTTCGCTCATTCGACTACGCAAACACCGCACTGTTGTGTTTGCTCCGCTCAGAATGACGCGGATGGCGAAGCCAGACGCGTCATGGTATGACCACGCGGAGCGTAGCGACGCGTGCCATGGTATGACTGCGCGGAGAGCGAAGCCCGACGCGTGCCTTGGTATCACCCGAAGGAAGGAATTTTCCCCGCCTGCTTGAAATCCCGGGAAATTTGTGGTATACTGTTACACTGGATAGAAATGAAATGGGCGCGAAGGCGCCGTCCGTTGCGTTACGCACGGATCGGGCGCCTTTCGCCATAAAAAGGAGTCAATCATGCTGGAATTGCAAAACATCGGCTTTTCGGTGCCCGGAGAGGGCGGGGGAAAGACCGAGATCCTGAAGGATGTCAGTTTTAAGATCTCCGAGCGGTTTGTGGCCATTACGGGCCCCAACGGCAGCGGTAAATCCACGCTGGCCAAGATCATCGCGGGTATCGTGACCCCCACCGCGGGGCGCGTGATCTTTGATGGGGAGGATATCACCGATCTGTCGGTTACCGAGCGGGCGCGAAAGGGCATCAGCTTCGCTTTTCAACAGCCCGTGCGCTTTAAGGGCATTACCGTTAAGGATCTGATCTCTCTGGCCGCAGGCACCAAGATCTCGGTGGCCAACGCCTGCGAGTATCTTTCCGAGGTGGGGCTTTGCGCCAAGGAATATATCAACCGCGAGGTCAACGGATCCCTTTCGGGTGGCGAGCTCAAGCGCATCGAGATCGCCATGATCAACGCCCGCTCCACCAAGCTCTCGGTCTTTGACGAGCCCGAGGCGGGCATTGACCTGTGGAGCTTCAACAACCTGATCAAGGTGTTCGAGGGGATGTACGAGCGTACCAAGGGCAGTATCCTGATCATCTCCCATCAGGAGCGGATCCTGGACATTGCCGACAAGATCGTGGTCATTGCCGACGGCAGAGTCGCTCAGATCGGCTCCAAGGCAGAGATCCTGCCCACCCTGCTGGCGCCTGCGGGATGCCGCTACACATCCAAGAGAGGGGGAGAGGCAAATGGCTAATCTTGACAGTATTCAGAAAAACCTCCTGGAGCAGGTGGCCGACATTCACGAGATCCCCGAGGGGGCCTATTCGCTTCGTGTCAACGGGGAATCCTTCGGCATTCAATCCACCGAGCACATCGAGATCGTGAAAAAGACCGATAAGCCCGGCATCGACATCTATATCAAGCCCGGCACCAAAAAGGAGAGCCTGCACATCCCCGTGCTGCTGGCCAAGACCGGCATCACCGAGCTGGTGTACAACGATTTCCACATCGGCGCCGACTGCGACGTGACCATTGTAGCGGGCTGCGGCATTCACAACGGCGGCTCGGAAAAAAGCGAGCACAGCGGCATCCACACCTTCTACGTGGGTGAAAATGCACGGGTACGGTATATCGAAAAGCATTACGGTGAGGGGGACGGCAACGGCAGGAACGTGATGAATCCCACCACGGTCGTCCACATGGAAAAGGATAGCTATATGGAGATGGAGACCGCCCAGATCAAGGGGGTAGACTCCACCGACCGCTCCACCAGGGCAAAGCTTGCCGACGGGGCGCACCTGATCGTTCACGAAAAGATCATGACCCACGGCCAGCAGTTTGCCAAGACCCATTTCGAGGTGGACCTGGACGGAGAGGGCTGCGGCACCCATGTGGTCTCCCGTTCGGTGGCAAGGGACGATTCCAAGCAGTTGTTTGTGTCCCATGTGAACGGGAACAACCACTGCAACGGCCACACCGAGTGTGATGCCATCATCATGGACAACGCCACGGTCAGCGCCGTGCCCGAGATCGAGGCCAACCACCCCGAGGCCTCGCTGATCCATGAGGCCGCCATCGGAAAGATTGCGGGAGAGCAGCTGATCAAGCTGATGACCCTGGGGCTTACCGAAAAGGAGGCAGAGGAGCAGATCATCGGCGGCTTCTTGAAGTAAGGACTGACACATTCGGTACAGGCGGCGCGCTCTTGGGGTTCGGAGTAGGTTTCTACACCTTCACCCCAAGGTCACGCCTCCTGCACTCGAATCTGACAGTCCTTTGTTGTATATGGTGCTCCGTCGCACCGCATTCGGGCACTCTGCATCCAAATCCGCCCGCCATGGGGATGAAGGCCCGGTATCCGCATTTGACGGTCTTTTGTTGCAGATATAAGCCTTCTCCTTTGGGAGAAGGGGGGACCGCGATAGCGGTGGATGAGGCTTTTCCCGATGCTTGAAGTGCCTCATCCGTCAGCCTGTGGCTGCCACCTTCCCCCGCCGGGGAAGGCTTTGAGTAGAAAGGAGCTTTTATGTCATTCCAACTGCCCGACATGGCACCGTTGCTGCCTTGGTATGAGAAAAACGCCCGGGATCTGCCCTGGCGTGAGACGCGGGATCCTTACCGCATCTGGGTCTCCGAGATCATGCTGCAGCAGACCCGCGTGGAGGCGGTGATCCGCTATTATGAGCGCTTCCTCTCTCGCCTGCCCGACGTAAGGGCGCTTGCCGAATGTCCCGAGGACGAGCTTTTAAAGCTTTGGGAGGGGCTTGGCTACTACAGCCGTGTGCGGAATATGCAAAAGGCGGCGCGGGTCATCATGAGCGAGCAAGGGGGCACTTTTCCCACCACGTTCGCGGGTGTTTTGGCTTTGCCGGGGATCGGAGAATACACGGCGGGTGCCATTTGCTCTTTTGCCTTTGACCTCCCTTATCCCGCCGTGGACGGCAACGTGCTCCGCGTGGCGGCGCGGCTTTTGAATTTTGAAGAGGATATCCTTGCCCCCGCCTCCAAAAAGGTGCTGACCGCGGCGGTGGCGGCGGCACAGCCCAAGGACAGCGCGGCCGTGTTCAATCAAGCCATGATCGAGCTGGGCGCCACCGTTTGCTTGCCAAACGGGGCACCACGGTGCGAAGCTTGCCCCGTTTGGGGGGATTGCGCCGCCCGCAGGGCGGGCAGGGAGCAGGAGCTCCCCGTGCGGAAAAAGCCCGCACCCCGCAAGATCGAGGAGCGGACGGTGCTGATTTTGCGGGTGGAGGATCGGGTAGCCCTTCGAAAACGCCCCGAAACGGGGCTGCTTGCGGGACTGTTTGAGCCCTTTTCCTTCTCCGAGGCGCTGGACAAAAAGGCGGTGGCCGAGCGGCTGACCGCCGCAGGGGGCTTTCCCTTGCGCGTGACGCCTTTGGGGGATGCCAAGCATATTTTTACCCACATCGAGTGGCGCATGACGGGGTTTGAGGTCATCCTGGGTGCCGAAAATGCCGAAACGGTATGCAAAAATCTTGACAAATCCCTGTTTTTTGCTCCCCGTGACGAGATCGACGGGCAATACGCCCTCCCGTCGGCCTACCGTGCATACAGGGCGTTTATGTAAGAGCTCCTTCCGGCAACGCAATACCGATTCATAGCGGCCCTGCCCCGATTTTGCTTTTTTCTGAAAGGATTTTGCGCAATTTGGGGGCAGGGCTTTTTTTCCTCTCAAAAATGTGATAAGATGAATGCAACAGCATCCAAAAGGAGGATTTGCTATGAAGCTTTCTGTCAGCTCTTATTCCTTTCATCAATATCTCAAGGCCGGGAAAATGACTCTGCCCGAAACGGTGGACAGAGCCGCCGAGATCGGCTTTGCGGGGATCGAATTCACCGGCTTGCCCACGGAGCTGTCGCGGGATGAGCGCCTGACGCTGGCGCGGGAGCTGCGACGGCGGGCCGAGAAGCAGGGGCTTTCGGTGGTATCCTACACCGTGGGCGCCAATCTGTGGCAGCCCGACGAGGATGCCCGCCGCACAGAGGTGGAGCGGCTTTGCGGTGAGCTGGAGATCGCCGCCGCGCTGGGGGCACCCGTCATGCGTCATGATCTGGTCTCCAAGTTGGATCGGAGCGGCACGGGTCGCAGCTTTCTCGGTATGATGCCCACATTGGCAAAAAGCGTGCGGGAGGTGGCCGATCGTGCCGCCGCAATGGGCATACGCACCTGCTCCGAAAACCACGGCCGCGTGGCGCAGGACAGCTACCGTGTGGAGCAGTTTGCCGCCCTGGTGGATCACGACAATTACGGACTTCTGGTGGACATGGGCAATTTCCTTTGCGTGGACGAGGATCCCGCCCTGGCCGTTTCCTGGGTGGCAAACCTTGCCGTTCATGTGCATGCCAAGGATATGCTGATCTGTCCCCTTGACACCGACGGCGGTGCAGGGATCATTGCCACCCGTGGCGCCATGGGGCTGAAGCCTACCGCCATCGGACATGGCTCGGTGCCGGTGGCACGGTGCCTTTCCATCCTCAAGCGGGCGGGCTATGACGGCTGGGTATCTCTGGAATACGAGGGCAAGGCCGATTGCCTGGATGCCATCCGCGAGAGCTTTACCACCCTTACGGGGTATCTGGAGGGGCCGGGGCTCTAAATAAAAGGCCTTCTCCAGCTGGAGAAGGCCTTTTGCGGTCCCGGGCTTGGTGACAGTTGTCGAATATTGTCGATAACTCGCCCCGTTCGGGTGCTTTTTTGTCAAAAATTCAAAAAGTTAATCAGTAATTATTCATTGAACATTTTATTACTTTTGTTGACATAGGCCCCATAGTGTGATAATATAACGCCGTAACAAGGGTATCACTTTTGTTTCAAATTCAATAAAAGGAGAAATAAACATGAAAAAGATTTTGCAAAAGCTGTCGGCACTGGGTCTTGCACTGACCCTAACGGTGCCTTTCCTCGCATCCTGCGGTGCGGACGGTGCTCAGGGGCCTCAGGGTGAGGCAGGTAAGGACGGTGCCAACGGCAAGTCCGCCTATGAACTGGCTGTAGAGAACGGTTATACCGGCTCTCTGCAGGATTGGCTGAACTCCCTGGTGGGTGCTGCAGGCACCAACGGTACCAACGGCGAGAATGGCAAGGACGGTGTGGAGATCGAGGATATCCGCATTACTTATGAGGTCAGCGACGACGGTACACAGTACTCTGTGTTCCAGATCTTCTATTCTGACGGCACCTCCGATATCCGCCGTGCCGAGCTGCCCCCCGTGGTCACCAATGCCGAAACACTGAAGGCGGCTCTCGCCGAGGCCGAGTCCGGTGATGTGATCCTGCTGCAGGCCGACATCACCGTGGGTGAGAAGCTGTCTGTTCCCGCAGGTGTTACCATCAACGGTAACGGTCACGCTCTCAAGCAGGTCTCCCTGACCCTGAGTGACCGTTCGGTGCTCAAGAACATCGCATTCAGCGATAACAGAACCGAAAATGCATCTTACGTTTATGCCCACAATGCCACTGTGACCATTGACGGCTGCTCGTTCGACAGCCCCGATTGGGATGCCCTTCAGCTGACTGCCGATGTGGCAGGCGACATTGTGCTGACCGTGAAGAACTGCACCTTCACCGATTCCAAGGATATCGCATACCGTTATATCCACGTGGAGGTCACTGATAAAGAGGTCGCCGCCAATGCCGATAACGGCATCAAGCTGGTGTTAGAGAACAACACCTTTGTTGACATCACCAACTGCGATGAGGATGCCATCACCATTTGCGGCGTCTTTAAGAGCAATCTTGCCGTCAGCGGTAACAAGGGCGTTGACGCAAGCGAGGTTTGGGTCGGTGTCCGCAATGCGGATGATGCAAATCTGGCTTGGACCCAATATACTGCCTCCGAGATCTTCGGCTGATCCTGCTTCGGCATAAAAGCAAAGCATGCCGCGCTCTCCCCGACGGGAGGCGCGGTGTGCTTTTTTCAACGCTAAGGCCACAACGAAAAACCCCGCCGCTTGTCCGGGACAAGCGGCGGAGGCATTTTAATTTTCTGCCACGTTATGGGGCTTTTTCAATATTTCCGTCAGTCTTTCGTCGGGGCAGAGCAGTATCTCGCAATCCCCGTCACTGTTGGTGATCGAGAGCACCAGCGCTTTGGCGGGACGGATGTCGGGGGCGTAATTGTAGCGGCGCATGCCGCTTGGGGGCTTGCGGTTGGTGGCGGAAAGCTCGTTTGCGGCGGTGATCTCCTCCAGCCCCACGCGGCAGACCAGCTGCATCCGCGTGCCACCCCGATAGGCGTAGATCTCCAGGTCGGTGTTGCCGTCCTCATAGGGGCACAGGCGGTAGAGATATTGGGTGACGATGTAACGGGTGACGATCTGAATGGTGGGGAGAAGCAGTAAAAGACCGATGGTCTGAGGAATGATCGCCAGGGCAGGCACAAAGGCGGAAACGGCGAAGGACGCCACCGACAGGATCAGCAGTCCCACGACCAGCAATCGCGCGATGGCGTTCTGGCGTGGCGGGCGGTAATCGTACATAACAGGCTCCTTGCATTTTGAATTTTTTGCCGAAAGGCTATGGGTGCTTTCGCGCGAGATCGTGCCAAAAAGCAATACGTATGTGTTATTTCCCGTAATTTTGCAGTGCCTTCTCCTCTTTTCCGGAGAGCTTCACGGGCAATCTGGCATCGTCCCGGTGGTACAGGCGCAGGGTGCCGTAGGCATCCTTATCGTAATTCACATCTTGGCTGTAGTAGATATCGAAATAGGCGGTAATGGTGTCATCGGTCATGTCGACATCATCAAAGGTGTAAAGAATGTAGGTGTAAAGAGCGGTGGTATCGATCTTGCGGTCGGAGGGGGCAATGCGGGTCTTGACCAGATTTTCACTGCCGTCCACGTTGTCGCCGGTGTCCTCGGGAGTGGCGTCCACCACCTTGACGATGCTGACGTCAAAGATCTCGACGCCCCGGGGCGGCTCCTCGACAAGGGCGTAATCCTCCATCACATGGCGCAGGGTACTGTTGTTGTAACGGAAGGTGACCTGCACCTGTTCGGCGTCGGGGATAAAGACGCAACGGGTGACCCCGAAATAGCCGTAGTTGGCATCGTCTTTGGTAACGGAGGCCTGCTCCTGGGTGTAAAGGGTCAGATCCTCGCCGTAGGTGCGATAGGCTTCTGCCAATTTGGCATTGGGGGAAAGGCGCTTCATCTCCGACGGCGGAATGGCCGAAATGAACACCCGCCAGCAGATCAGGGCGCAGACGCTGAAGATCAGCAGCACAAAAAGCAGATGCAGGGCGTGTCCCATCAGCCACAGGGCATAACTTTTTCTCGGTTTTGGCATGGAGCTCTCCTTTGCTTATTTCTGTCGGGCGGCCAGACGGCGCAGACGGTGCATGACGTCGTTTTCGCCCTTGCCGAAGTAGTCGTGCAGGGACTTGTATTCGGCGTACAGCTCGTCATAAACGGCGGTATGTGCGGGAATGGGGTGGAAAACACGGTCGATCCTGCTAGCCATGGCGGTGACGGCGGCAGGCAGATCGCTGTAGCATCCTGCGGCTACGGCGGCGCCGATAGAGGCCGACATGGCGGGGGCCTGCGCTGTATGAGAAATGGCGATGTCGTGCCCCAGCACATCGGCATAGAGCTGCATGGTGAAGGGATCCTTGCGGGCAATGCCGCCCGAAGCCACGATATTTTTCACGGGGACGCCGCAGGTCTCATACTGCTCGATGATGTTACGCCAGCCGAAGGCGGTGGCCTCGATCAGGGCCCGCATCAGATCCTCGGGGGCGGTGGTCAGCGTCAGACCGACAAACAGACCCGAAAGCTCGGAATCCACCAGAGTACTGCGGTTGCCGTTGAACCAGTTCAGCGCAAGGACGCCGCTCTCACCGGGCTTTTTTGCAGAGGCCTTTTCGATCAGCAGCTTGATCATGGGTATGCCCCGTTCCGCGGCCTCCTTCACATAGGCGGGGGAGGTCAGCTTATCGGCGGCGAAGGCAAAGTGGTCACCCAGACAGCAAAGTCCCGATTCAAAGCCGTAGTAGCCGGGCAGAACGCCGTCGGGAACGGTCCCGCAGGTGCCGGGCACCGTGATCTTGTTCTCGCCCAGCAGGAAGAAGCAGCCGGAGGTGCCGAGCACTGCGAACATATCGCCCTTTTCCTTGATGCCAAGAGCCAGGGCGGCAATATGAGCATCGGGGGCGGGCGCTCCCACGGCGGTGCCGGGGGCAAGACCGAAGCGGGCGGCGGCCTATGCCGTTACCGTGCCGACCCTGTCGCCAAGACCGACAACGGGGGGCGTCAGCTTGTCCCGCACCACATGGCGGAGCCGCTCGTCCACGGCGGCAAAATAATCCTCGGTGGGGTAACCGGTCTCTTTATCGTACAGGGCCTTGTAGGCGGCAAACTGATAGCTCCGCTTTTGCTCGCCGCAGAGCATCCAGGTGATCCAGTCCGCCGCCTCCATGAAGTAGCGGGCCTTTTCATAAACCTCTGGGGCCTCGGCCAGAACCTGATAGATCTTGGGGAATTCCCATTCGCTGGAGATGACGCCGCCCACCTGGGAGAGGAATGCCTCGCCCCGTTCACGGGCGACCTCGTTCATACGGTCGGCGTATTTCTGCGCCGCATGGTGCTTCCAGAGGAGCACATAAGCCAACGGGGTGCTGCGGAATTCCTCCTTGAAGCAAAGAGGTGTGCCGTCGGCGTCCACAGGGAGCAGAGTGCAGCAGGTAAAATCCACGGCAATGCCCACCACATCGGCAGGGGAAACACCTGCGTCGGCCATGACCTTCGGAATGGTGGTTTCCAGCACGGCCAGATAGTCGGCGGGATCCTGCAGGGCGTAATTTGGGGGGAGCAGCGTGTCGCAATCCTTTAAATGCGTGTCCATAACGGCGTGAGGGTAGTCAAGAACGGCGGAGGCCAGCTCCCGCCCGTCGGCCACATCCGACAGCACGGCCCGCCCCGAAAGGGAGCCGAAATCAATTCCTATGGTGTACTTTGCCATATGATGCCTCTTTCTCCCGCTTGGCGGGAAATCATGTTGCGTATATAAATCTATTGTATAACAAAGTCACCGAAATGTCAAATGAATTCTGTGTGAATATGTATTCGCACGGCGGCGCCTCGACATCCCACAGTCATACCATGACACACTCCGCGTTGTCATACCATGACGCGTCGGGCTTCGTCCTCCGCGGTCATACCATGACGCGCTCCGTTTCACTCCGCGCGTCATTCTGAGCGGAACAAACGTGCCGTGAGCATGTAGCCGCATTGTTCACACAAACTCGCGTCCTTGCCTTCCCCAGCGGAGTTCCACCTCGCCTACGGCGAGCTGCCAAACCGGATGAGGAGAGCCGTAGGGGAAGATGTTTGCACCAAATTACATTGATAGTAAGTACTTCCGATGAAAGTTTGTGCGAACACATCAAACCCACTCCCTCCTCATCCACCGCAAGCGG
>JAFTNU010000046.1 GCA_017451735.1 Clostridia bacterium | reverse complement strand
CTTGTTGCCGTTTGCGAGATCCTCACGGGCGGCTCTGTTGCCGCCCTCAGGATGACGCATAGAAAGATCATGTGCTAACACACCAAACACCCGCTATGCATTGCAAACTTGCGAGCCCATCGACTGGCAAAACCGCGTCCTTGCCTTCCCCAGCGGAGTTCCACCTCGCCTGCGGCGAGCCGCCCAACCGGATGAGGAGAACACCCTTTGTACTGTACTAACCGGCTCTCCTTATCCACCGCCTACGACGGTCCCCCATAGAGTTTTCGCAAGAAAACTCCGGTTGCTCGCCAAAGGAGAGCTCATCCCCCTCTTGGGGAAGGCAAGTACGCCCTTGTTATACGCTCACCTTTTCCTTTTCGGTTGCCGCTTCTTCCTCCTGCATGGCGCGGTTGGCACCGGCCAGCATCAGCTTCAAGCGGTTCTCCTGGTTGATGCGGGAGGCGCTGGAATCGTAATCGATGGAGACTAAATTCACACCCGGATGCTTCTCGCGGATGATCTTCATCATGCCCTTGCCTACGATGTGGTTGGGCAGACAGCCAAAGGGCTGGGCGCAGACCACATTCTTGACGCCGCTCTCGATCAGCTCCAGCATTTCGGCAGTCAGGAGCCAACCCTCGCCCATCTGCACTCCCTCGTTGATATAGCCCTTGATG
This sequence comes from Clostridia bacterium, assembly GCA_017451735.1. Classification (GTDB taxonomy): domain Bacteria; phylum Bacillota; class Clostridia; order Oscillospirales; family CAG-272; genus Firm-07. Next base: position 33,983 of record JAFTNU010000046.1, on the reverse strand, counting down.
GTGGCACGGGTCTTTTCAAAATCGGTGGGCGGGGTGAAGCTGCTGTTCTCCTTGTACAAACGGATAAAATCCTGTTGCTTTCTGTAGAGATAATCGTAAAGGAACTTCATGACGGCGCCCTTTTTCTTATTCATGCCGTAAAGGCGGGTATCCACCACCGAGGCGTTGAGGGTGTACATGAAAAAGTCCATGAGCCCCGCCAGCACCGGCTCGGCGCCCTCTGCCACCAGAAAATCCTCCAGATGGTTGTTGCCAAGAGAGGAGAATTTCACGTAGATCTCACCCACAATGCCCACGCGTACCTTCTTTTCGGCAGTGCGGGGCAGATTGCGGTCAAAATCCCGCAGGATCTCGATATAGGTGGCGCGAACGGTCTTATAATTCAGGTTCTTGCGGTCACTCATCTGCTCCGCCAGCCTCTGTACCCACTTTTCCGCCATCGCCATGGCAGAGCCGGGCTCCACCTCATAGGGGCGGCACTGGTTGACCAGAGACAGAAGCAGATCTCCGTAATAAACGGCATAAAGAATGCGCTGCATCAAGCCGAAGGTCAGCTTAAAGCCGGGATTTTTCTCAAGCCCCGCAATATTCAGCGAGATCACGGGCACATGACCCAGCCCTGCCTTGGCAAGTGCCTTGCGCAGGAGCGGGATGTAGTTGGAGGCGCGACAGCCGCCGCCGGTCTGAGTCAGGAACAGGGCGGTCTTGTTCACATCGTATTTCCCGCTTTGCAGAGCGGAGATGAATTGCCCGATGACCAGAAGCGCGGGGTAGCAGGTATCGTTATGTACGTATTTCAGCCCCGCCTCGATGACCGAATGGTCGTCGTTTTCCAGCAGGACGCACTTGTAGCCGCAGGTGTTGAAGATCTTTTCCAGAATGCGGAAGTGCATGGGGAGCATATTGGGGAGAAGGATGGTGTAATCCTTTCTCATTTCTTTGGTAAATATCACGCGGTCGGTTTCGGTAAATGCCATGGATCACACCTCCTTATCCTGTTGCTCGAGAGCACCCAAAAGGCTGCGCAGGCGAATGGTGACCGCGCCCAGATTGGTGATCTCGTCGATCTTGATCTGCGTGTAGAGCTTGTTTCCTTTTTCCAGGATCTCACGCACCTCGTCGGTGGTGATGGCGTCGATGCCGCAGCCGAAGGAAACAAGCTGTACCAATTCGGCATTGGGGGTCTCGGTAACAAAGCGGGCGGCATTGTAGAGCCGCGCGTGGTAGGTCCACTGGTTGAGTACCTTGGTGCGCACGGGGGCGGAGGCAAGATGTGCCACCGCGTCCTCGGTGACCACCACAAAGCCAAGGGTGGTCGCCAGCTTGTCGATGCCGTGCCCGATCTCGGGGTCGATGTGATAGGGCCTGCCGCAAAGCACCATCAAGCGCTTATTCTGCTCCTTGGCATAGCGCAGAGCCCGCTCACCCTCGGCGCGGGTGTTTGCCATATGGCGGGCATAGGCCCTGCCTGCGGTGCGCACCGCATCGGCCACCTCACGTTGAGAAAATCCGCCGAATTCGGCGTTGAGAAAGGCGAGAAGCTCGCGGGTCAGCTCCTTCTCGTTGTTGATATTGAGGTAGGGGTAAAGGAATCGCACTCCTGCCAGGGAGTCCATGTTGTGCGCCAGCACCTCGGGGTAATAGGCTACCACGGGGCAGTTGTAGTGATTGTCCGATACGTGCTCATCCACATTGCGGGTCAGGCACGGATAGAAAATGGCGTCTACGCCATCCTCGATCAGGGTCTCGATGTGGCCGTGCATGATCTTGGCAGGGTAGCAGGCGGTATCCGAGGGGATGCTGTACTGTCCCTTGGAATAGAGCTTGCGGTTGGAAAAGCCCGAGAAACGGACACCGAAGCCGAGCGCCTTCCACAGGTGATACCAGAAGGGTCCCAGCTCATACATGCCAAGCGCCAGAGGCAGACCTACGGTGATGCTCCGCTTGCCTGCCACAGGCTCCATGGCGGCAAAGGCATCCCGCTTGTAGGCATGGAGGTTGGGCAGGGGATTGTCGGAGGGCTTTTTGCCCGCCCCCCGCTCGCATTTGTTGCCCGAAATGTACTTTTCGCCGTCGGCAAAGGTATTGATGGTGATGTTGCAGTGATTGGTGCAGCCCTTGCACACCGCCGCACGGGAGGTGTGGGTAAAGGCCTTCAGCTCCTCGGCGGTCAGCGTGGCGGATGTGGCGCCACGGTTGCGGCGGGCGTAAAGAGCGGCGCCCATGGCTCCCATCAGTCCTGCGATGGCGGGGCGGATCACATCCCGACCCAGCTCCCGCTCGAAGCTGCGGAGCACTGCGTCGTTGAGGAAGGTACCGCCCTGTACCACAATGTTTTTGCCCAGCTCCTCGGCAGAGCCGGCGCGGATGACCTTATAGATGGCATTCTTCACCACAGAGGCGGAAAGACCTGACGAGATATCGCCGACGGTGGCGCCGTCCTTTTGTGCCTGCTTGACCGAGGAGTTCATAAAGACGGTACAGCGGGAGCCGAGATCCACAGGGGATTTGGCAAAAAGCCCCAGCTTGGCAAATTCCGAGGCCTCGTAGCCAAGACCTCTTGCAAAGGTCTCGATAAAGGAGCCACAGCCCGAGGAGCAGGCCTCGTTGAGCATGATGCTGTCAATGGCACCGTTACGGATCTGGAAGCACTTAATGTCCTGGCCGCCGATATCCAGGATAAAGTCTACGTTGGGGTTAAAGTATTTGGCGGCGGTGAAGTGCGCCATGGTCTCCACCAGACCGTGATCCAGGTGGAAGGCATGGCGGATCAGCTCCTCGCCGTAGCCCGTCACGGCAGAGCCGCGAATGCGGATACGGTCGCCGCAGACGCGATAGATCTCCTCCAATTGCTCCTTGACGATATGTACGGGGTTGCCCTTGTTGGAGCTGTAGTAGGTGTAAAGGATCTTTTTATCCCGGCTGAGCAGTAGCAGCTTGGTGGTGGTGGAGCCGCAGTCGATGCCAAGGTAGGCGTCGCCTGTATAGGTAGCGGGATCGGCTTGCTCCAGAGTCGCCTTTGCATGGCGGGCACAGAAGGCCTCATATTCCGCTTCGTTCTCAAAAAGGGGCGTGAGCGTGGCCGTATCGGTGGTGGCAGCCGTGGCGGAGGTCACCCGGTTGACCAGATCGTCATAGGTGAAGGTCTCGGAAAGAGAGGAGGCGTAGAAGGCCGCGCCCAGTGCCACCGAAACGCGGGCGTATTCGGGGAAGATGGCGTTTTCGGGCTCTAACTTCAGCACGTGCAGAAACTGCTTGCGCAGTCCCATATTGAAGGAGAGGGGTCCGCCCAGAAACATGACCTTGCCCGCGATGCGCCGTCCCTGCGCCAGGCCCGCAATGGTCTGGTTCACCACGGCGCGGAAGATGCTGGCGGCGATGTCTGCCTTGGCAGCACCTTGGTTGAGCAGGGGCTGAATGTCGGTCTTGGCAAACACGCCGCAACGGGAGGCGATGGGATAAATGCGCTCGGCAGTCAGGGAAAGGTTGTCCATTTCCTCCACGGTCAGGTCAAGCAGTGTGGCCATCTGGTCGATAAAGGCGCCGGTGCCGCCGGCACAGGAGCCGTTCATGCGCTCATCGGTGCCCCCATCAAAGAAAATGACCTTGGCGTCCTCGCCGCCAAGCTCAATGACCACGTTGGTGTCGGGTTGGAGACGGCGGATGGTCTCGCCGGTGGCAAAGACCTCCTGCACGAAGGGGAGCCCTGCGGCGCGGGCAAGCCCGAGGCCCGCCGAGCCCGAGATCGCCACCTTCAACGGCTGCTCACCGATCTGATCCTTCAAGCGGGAGAGGATCTCCAGGGTCTTGGTGCGCACCTGGGAATAGTGGCGCTCATAGCATTGATAGGTGATGACACCGTTCTGTTCCAGCACCACCTTGGCGGTGGTGGAGCCGATGTCGATGCCCAACAGGGCGTAATTTTCTTGGTTCATGATGTAGAATACTCCGTATCTCTAAACTGTTCCTTCCACATTCTCGGTCGCCCTTGACCCGTGGGTCAAGGGCCGGCGGCAATGGGGAAGCTTTTATATGTGCACTTTATTTAGACAGTGGGGAAACGTGCAAGCTCGCGGCGGGTGCTTTTTGAAGCGCCCGCCTCCATGCCCCCATTTCGCGGCGTGCCACCGCGCGCCTGAAAGGCGCGCGATTTTGTCGCTTTTCCGTAAGGGCGACGTCCATTCTCCGTTCAGCGCAACTCCATGAGAGATCCCGCTCACTTTGTTCGCGTTTTTGTTTGGATATCCCGCCAAACAAAAATTCGACTCCGTGGTGGCTTTTGCCGTAGTGTATACCCACATAATGGTATCTCACCACTTCGCTCAGGATGACACGTGGCCCCGAGCGAGTTCATCCTGAGCCGGAAAAGGCTACAACAGCCGATTATTCCTCTGTGTCCTGCTTTTCCCCGTCATCGGTTTTCTCGGCGGGTGCTTCATCCGTGCTTTCCGTGGCGGGCTCCTCCGCGGGCTTTTTGTCGGCGGGATCGGTGAAGTCGGCCATGGGCAGGGCGGCGTCGGGACGATCGCTCTCGCTTTCCCGTGCGCGCTCCTCGTTCTCATGCTGAGAACGGCGCTTCTTTTCCTCGGCGATCTCCACCAGCTCGCGGACGGTGGCATCCTTGTCCATGGCGGCGGCAAACTGGTCGCCGTCCATGACCTCATACATCAGCAGGAACTCGGCAATAAAGTCGAGCTTGGCGCGGTGGGATTCCAGAATCTCCTTGGCGCAGGCGTAGCCGTCGTCAATGAGCTTTTTGATCTCCTTATCGATGATGGCAGCCGTTTCGGGCGAGCACTTGGTGTCGCTGGAGAAGTCACGGCCAAGGAAGACCTCGCTCTCGCCCGAGCCGTACATCACAGGGCCCAACACATCGGACATACCCAGCTGTGTGACCATCTTGCGGGCGGTCTCGGTGGCACGCTGGATGTCGTTGGAGGCACCGCCCGAGATATCACCGAACACGATGGACTCGGCAACGCGGCCGGCCAGCAGCTCGGCGATCTTTTCCTTCAATTCTTCTTTATAAACGCTATATTTGTCCTCGGCAGGCAGGCTCATGGTGTAGCCAAGCGCGCGGCCGGAGGGAATGATGGAGATCTGATGGACGCTGTCCAGATGGGGCAGGATGTGTGCCACAATGGCGTGACCTGCCTCATGGTAGGCGGTGTTTTTGCGTTCCCGCTCGCTCATAACACGGGAGACCTTCTTGGGGCCTGCGATCACGCGGATGAAGGCGTCGTCAATATCCTCCATGCCGATCAGGCTTTTACCGCGGCGGGCGGCCAGGAGAGCTGCCTCGTTGAGCAGATTGGCAAGATCGGCACCGGTAAAGCCGGCGGTCTTCTTGGCCACCACCTCCAGATCCACGCTCTCCTCCAGGGGCTTGTTGCGGGAGTGGACTCTCAGAATGGCGGCGCGGCCCTTGATGTCCGGAGCGCCCACGGTGATCTCACGGTCAAAGCGGCCGGGACGCAACAGGGCGGGGTCGAGAATATCGGGGCGGTTGGTGGCCGCCATGACGATAATGCCGTCGTGAGAGCCAAAGCCGTCCATTTCCACCAGGAGCTGGTTCAGGGTTTGCTCGCGCTCGTCATGTCCGCCGCCAAGACCCGCACCGCGGTGACGGCCCACGGCGTCGATCTCGTCGATAAAGACGATGCTGGCAGGGGACTTGCGGGCGGTCTCAAAGAGGTCGCGGACACGGGAGGCACCCACGCCCACATACATCTCCACGAAATCCGAGCCCGAGATCGAGTAGAAGGGAACCCCTGCCTCACCGGCTACTGCCTTGGCAAGCAGGGTCTTACCGGTGCCGGGAGGGCCCACAAGCAGAACGCCGTGGGGGATCTTGGCACCGAGCCGTGTGAACTTGGCGGGATCCTTGAGAAATTCAACGATCTCCTCCAGCTCCTGCTTTTCCTCGTCGGCACCTGCCACATCGGCAAAGGTCACCTTATCCTTGCCGTCACCGGGGGTGCGGACGCGGGCCTTGCCGAAGCTGTTCAGCTTCGATCCGCCGCCTCTGGCACCGTTCATCATGAAGAAGAACAATACCACGAAAACAATGATGATGATGGCATAGGGCAACAGGCTTACCCACCAGGGGTAAACAGTCTCGGGTTCAATATCGTAGGTAACAAGGTTCTGATTGCCTGCCACATAGTCATGGCAGTACTGCTCGAACAGAGACAGAGATTGCAACCGATAGGATTTTTCCTCGGTGATCCATGTGCCGTCGGCATTTTTCAAAAGACCGCCGTTGTCGTCCTGCTTGATGACGGTCATGGAGAGATTGTACTCCTCGTCGATCACAAAGGATGTCACCCTGTCGTCCTCAAAGTAGCCCACCACATCCCCAAGGACCAGCTTTTCCTGCTCGGTGCCCCGGAAGATGGTTGCCACCACGGTAATGATGATGCCGATGAGCAACAGGTAGAAGATGATTGTTTTCAGATGGCTTTTCATTGATTCCTCCTATATACTTCCGGTTTCAAGATGCCCACATAGGGCAGATCCCGGTAATATTCATTGTAATCAAGACCGTAGCCCACCACGAATTCGTCGGGGATCTCCATTCCCTTGTAATCGGGGGTGAAGTCCACCTCGCGGCGTTCGGGCTTATCCAGCATGGTGCAGGTGCGCACACTGTGTACGCGGCGGTCGCGGAAGAGCGCCGTCAGCATGGAAAGGGTACGGCCGCTGTCTACGATGTCCTCTACGATGACGATATCCAGCTTTTCGTAGTCGTCACGCTTGAGGTCAAGATGAAGATTGATACAGCCCGTGGAGGTGGTGCCGGCACCGTAGGAGGAGACCTTCATAAACTCCATTTCCACGGGGCGGTTGATCTTTTTGATCAGATCCACATAGAACATGACAGAGCCCTTGAGGATGCAGAGCATGACCAGGGGACGACCGGTGTCCTTGTAGTCTCGGTCGATTTCGGCGGCAAGGCGGGTTGTGATCTCCTCCAATCCGCTTTGATCGATGAGGATTTTTTCGATGTCCTTATTCATTGTATCGGCAAACCTTTCTTTTATATGTCTTTTTAATCAATTGAAAAACAAAAATACGGTGATATCGGGCGGGGAGTGCTTGGGAGCTGCGCCGTCACGCAGTAAGGGACGCGGGGCGGCAAAGGGAACGGCCAGCACGCCGCTGCCGTCAAGCAGCAGTGGCATTCTTGCCCGCACGGCGGGGGAGAGATGGGATATCTGCTTCAGGCGCCGAACCGCCTTGTGCATGCCGCCATGGAGGATCCGATCGCCCGCCCGACGGGGGCGCACCGAAACCTTTCCATCTATTATAGCAGAGCAAAAGGAGAGGCGTGTGGAGTATTTGTAAACATTCGTCGGATGGAATTCGCAAGTTTCACCATCCCGTACAAGAACTGCCAGTCCGTTGCCGTCGGCAAAGGTATTTTGCCCCTCGTGAAGCAAAATTTCGTAATCACAGGATGCTTTTTCCCGCTCGGCAAGGGTCAGACGGCCGTTTACGGCCACCACCTGTCCGCGAGGAACGGAAAGAGAGGCGCTGGGCACTGCCCGCCGGCAAAAGGCGGCAAGCGCCTCGATGTGCACCCGCTCGGGGGGCGCGGGCAGGAGCCTGCGCATGACCCGTGCAAAGATCGGGCGGGGCAGAGCCGCAAGGGCCGCCAAAGGGGGCTCGGTGCCCTCCCTTTGAAGGAACTCGTCGGCAAGGGCCGAAAGATAGGTCTCATCCTCGGTAAGGGTTTCGGTGCAACGGGAGGCACTTTTGGTACCGCCGGGATAAAGCCGGTCGAGCACAGGCAGGACCTCCAATCGCAGGCGGTTGCGGGTACAACAGCCCTGGGCGTTGGTGCTGTCCTCCATAAAATCAAGGCCGCTTTTTTCCAGATAGGCACGCAGCTCCGCGCGGGTGACGCCAAGGAGCGGCCGGACGACCCAAATGCCGTGGGCCAGGGGGCGACAGGCAGGAATACCGCAAAGACCCGAAAGGCCGCTCCCTCGCAGCAGATGCTGGAGCACGGTCTCCAGCTGGTCGTCGGCGTGATGCGCCGTGACCAGAAGGGGGATGCCTTCCTTTTTTAAATAGGCCGTCATGGCGGCATAGCGACCGTCTCTGGCGGCAGTCTCCAGACTGACACCGCGCTCTGCCGCAAGGGCAGGAGCGTCGATGTGCAATACGGTCACGGGGACATGAAAGCGGCTTGCCAGGGCGCGGCAGAAGTCTGCGTCCCGATCGGCCTCGGCACCGCGGATGCCGTGGTGCACATGGAGCGCCGAGAGAGGACCGCTGTCCTTTAACAGCGAGAGCAGTGCCACCGAGTCGGCGCCCCCCGACAGAGCCACGCAAAGGGGGGTATCGGGCGGGAGACCGGCCAGAGCTCTGGGATCGCGAAGTCCCTCCGGCGCGGGTATTTTTTTATCTTCCATTTATGCTTCTTCGCGTTCGGTGTCGATGGTGCGGAATTTGGTATAAGCACCGATCCAGCCCATTTTGATGTTGCCGGTAGAGCCGTGGCGGTTCTTTTGGATGATGACCTCGGCCACGTTGCCCTCCTGCTCGTCGGGGGAACGGTCTGTTTTGTAGTATTCGTCGCGATACAGGAACATAACCACGTCGGCGTCCTGCTCGATGGAGCCCGATTCACGCAGGTCGGAGAGCTGAGGGCGCTTGTCGGTGCGGCTTTCGGTTCCACGGGAGAGCTGTGCACAGCAAAGAATGGGCACCCGCAGCTCCTTGGCCATCAGCTTGAGCCCGCGGGAGATCACGCCAACCTCCAGGGCGCGGTTGTCAAAATGACGCTCGCTTTCCATCAGACCCAGATAGTCGATGACCACAAGCCCCAGGTTTTCCACACGGCGCAGCTTGGCCTTCATGGCGGTGACCGTCATGCCCGAGGTGTCGTCAATGAACAGGCTGGTGCTCGAGAGCCGCATGGCGGCGTCGGCGATCTTTTTCCAATCATCGGGGGAAAGCTGACCCGAGCGCAGGGCATAGCTCTCGACCATGGCCTCACTGGAAAGCAGGCGGGAGACAAGCTGCTCGGCCGACATCTCCAGGGAGAATACGCAGACCGCCTTTTTTTGGGAAATGGCCACATTGGTGGCAATGTTCAGTGCAAAGCTGGTCTTACCCATACCGGGGCGGGCGCCCAGAATGATGAGATCGGAGTCACCCATGCCCACCAAGATCCGGTCAACCCCCGAAAAGCCTGTGGGCGTGCCGCGGGCGGCGGTGGGGTTATCGGCCAGGTCATGGAGATTGGAGAGCACATTTCGCAATACATCGCGGATGTGCTGGAAGTTGCGGGAATCACGCCCTGCCGAGATCTCGGTGAACTGACTTTGGGCAAAGTCCAGAATGTGGGCGACCTCCTCCTGCTCGGTGAAGGTCATATCCGATACGTTGGCGCAGGTGGCGATGATGCGGCGCAGGGTGCTCTTTTCCTTGACGATACGGGCATAATCCTGCACGTTCATGGCGCTGGGCGTTGCCTCCAGCAGGGAACGGATATAGTCTTCGCCGCCCGCCTTCTCGTAAACGCCCTTGTGGACAAGGGAATCGATCAGGGTTACGGGGTCGATCTCACTGCTGGCGTCAAAGAGCTCGCGCATGGCAAGAAAGATCTCCTTGTGCTCGGTCAGATAGAAATCGTCGGCGGTGATAACGGTCAGTACGTCGGTGATACAAGCGGGATCGATGAGGATGGAGCCCAGCAACGCCCGTTCCGAGGAAAGGGACGCGGGCATCTTTCGGACGGTATCGTCAAAGCTCCCACCGTAGTCGTTCATATTTTCTGCCATAGCTTATTTCTCGGCAACCACAACGTGGATCTTACCGGCCACATCGTTGTAAAGCTTGACATCCAGGTCATAACTGCCGTAAGCCTTGATAGCCTCATTTAAGGTGATCTTGCGCTTGTCTACGGTGATACCGTGGTCGGCGGCCAGCTTTTCGGCCACATCCTTGGAGGTGATGGAGCCGTACAGGCGCCCGTCGGTGCTGGCACCCACATGGAAGACGACCTTAACGGTCTCCAGCTTTGCGGCGGCCTCCTTGGCGGCGGCGCGGTCAACATCGATCTTATGCTGAGCCGATGCCTGCTTGTTCTTCAGCTCGGTCACGGCCTGATTATCGGCAGGCTTTGCCAGCTTGCGGGGAAAGAGGTAGTTGCGGGCGTAGCCGTCCGAGACCTCTACCAGTTGATCCTTTTTGCCCTGACCCTTGACGTCGGCGGTGAGAATGACTTTCATAGTTGTGTGTCCTTTCTGAAATAACATTGCGATTGTGCGGGCGGGAGCCTGCGCTACTGCCGCAAGAGCCCGCCGCTTTATTCTTGCTTATTGGTTCTTTTCTTCCAGCTCGGCGAAATAGCCGTTGATGGCCTCCCGCAGGTCGTGCTTGGCATCGTCCAGCGAAACGCCCGACATGGCGGCACCCGCCGAGTCAAAGCGTCCGCCGCCGCCCAGGCGCTCGAGAATGAGCTGGACGTTGATCGAGCCGTCGGAGCGGCCCGAAATATGGATGGCGCCGTTCACCTCTACCAGTGCAAAGGAGGCGTGAACGCCCTTGACGTTCAGAAGCTTGTCGGCCTCCTTGGCGGCGGCCACGCGGTCATCTGCGCCGCGGCCCGTGCCGTGACTCCAGGTCATACCCACGGAATTGTTTTGCAGCAGGGCACAGCCCGAGAAGCTGCGCTCGCAGACATAATCGGCATAATCCTCATTGAAAAAGCTGTGCACGTATTCGGCGTTGGCGCCCTTGCCGTAAAGGTAACGGGCGGCATCCAGCGTACGGCTACCCGTGTTGCGGGTGAAGTTGCCGGTATCCAATACGATACCCGACAGGATCACACTGGCCACCACGTCGCTGACCAGCTTGTTGTTCTCGGCATCGGCCCCCGTGTCGGTTTGCTCCAGCATCTCGGTGACAAGCTCTGCGGCGGAGGAGGCACTGGGGTCGATGTAGTTCATTACAGGCTCAAAATCGTATTCGCCTGTCTGACGGTGATGGTCGATGATGGCGATCTTGCCCGAGACCTGGCGCACGTTGGCGGCCACGTCGGGGGCCTCGATGATGCCAAAGTTGTTGGCGTCCGAAATGATCAGCAGGGTGCCGGGGCGGATGAGGTCAAGCCCCTTGTGCCCCGAAATAAACATATCGCTGTAGGTGGGGGAGGCGCACAGGCGCTCGGTGGCGATCCTGAAGTTGGTGTTGGCAAGATCCATAATGATCTTGGTGGGGACTCCGGCCAAAAGGCCCAGCTGAGCAAGACCGACACAGGAGCCGATCGAGTCGAAGTCGGGGTTCTTGTGTCCCATAATCAGCAGGTTTTCGGCCGCCGATATTTTGGAAAGCAGATAGTTTGCCACCACGCGGGACTGCACCTTGGTGCGACGGGGGGCGGGGCGGTTGTCACCGCCGTAATAGCGGATGCCGTCCTTACGGCGCACTGCCACCTGGTCACCGCCGCGCTGGAGCGCCATATCCAGGGCCGTAGAGGCATCCTTGGCTCGCTCGGCAAAGGTGCTGTCGGCAAGGGAGATGCCCACCGACACGGTGACGGGGATGCTGTATTCGCCCAGACGGATGTCGTGGACGCTTTTCAACAGCTCGCTGAATTTATCGTTTTCGCATTGGAGCAGTCTGTCCTGCGAGAAAAGAAGCAGATATCGGTCACGCTCGTACTCCCGCAGCAGGCCGTTCAGGCTTGCCGCCCAACGGATGAGAATGTCGTCCACCTTACGGGAGGCGTCGCGGTAATTCACACGGGTGTACTGGGTCAGCTCCTCTAAGTTGTCAACGTCGATATAGGCCACGGCGGGCATATCCCGCTCGGTTTTTTCCTTCAGGTCAAACAGCTCGGTCACATCGGTGAAGGTCACCAGGTAATTGACCTTGTTGTTCAGGGTCATTTTATAGGCGCGGGCAATGTAGCGTCCGCCGTTCTTCAGGTGGACGATCATACCGTCCTTGACCTGGTCCAGCACGTGCTCGGGGGGCTTTTCGGCAATCTCCTCGGCCTTGGCCGAGATGGCCTCCATGGTCATCTTGCTCACCGAGTTTCGGTCCTCCTCGCCCTTGGTGGCGGCATCCAGGATATCCTGCAGTGTCACGCCCGAGCAGATGTCCGAGACCGTGCCCCGGTAGAAGGGGTTTTTGGCCCCGATCAGCTCCTGCAGGGCGTTGTTGGTGGCGCGCACACGGCCCAGCTCGTCCACAATGGCGTAGGGAAAGCCCACCATATACTTGAACATGTTGTGCATTTTGGTGTTCAGCGATTCGAACATGATCTGCTCATCCCGCTGCTTGCGATCCTTCAATCGGAAAAAGAGGTAGACCAGCATGCTGATGGCGGTGTAGGCGCAAAGGAACCCCAAGGCAATGCCAAGGGAGGGGACGGCATCCGGCGAAAGGCGCTCCACCGCCAGATAAGTGCCGAAGAAAAACAGCCCGATGATGATGGTGGTCAGCAACGGGAGCCCGGAATCGGAGCGAAGTTGAGGATCGGAGTGTTTTTGCATTTATTTGTCTCCTTTGTCGGGCGACGGCAGAAAGCGCGCCGCGAGAATATGAAAGGCACCGAGGAAAGCGGCAAGAGCAAGACCCGTGGTGGGATTGCTCCAGAGCACGAAGAGCAGGACGAATGCCAGGATCAGAGAAAGGCAGGAGCGGGAGCGTCCCCTTGCAAAGAGGGTGGAGAATCCGATCAGGGCAAGACCGGGCTCCAATACCAGCGCCACGTTTTGGCAGACTGTGCCGAACAGGGTCGCTTCACCGGAGTTGGCAAAGATCGAAACAATATAAAAACCAAGGAAGAGAATGGCCGACAGGACGCTCATGGTAAAGGAGGCAAGGCGGGTCGGGAGGCGGGGTACACTGCGGAAGGACAAAAGCAGGAGCAGCAGCGTCCGCCAGGTGAGAAAGGCGGTGATGCCGCAGACACAGAAGAAAAGTCCCGGCAGCAGGTTGACAAACAGGGCCGCGGTATTGGTAATGTCCACATCGGTGAGCATCAGATCCATGCCTGCCTCGGCGTAAAGCGCGCGGGCCTCGGTGTAAAAGCTTGCTACGGTGCCCCGTATCTCCTCGGCCATACCCGAAAGAGCATCGGAAGCAAAGCCCCCCGTGGCCCCGAGGGTGATCACGCCCGCCACAAGCAAAACGGCGGCAAGGATCACGGCGATGGATACCGTGGCCTCGGTCCGGGCGGTGTAGCGCAGGAGGCAGACCCCGGCAACCACGGCAAGCGCCAGGGGCAACAGGGTCAGAAGCCCCCGCAACGGGTCACCCGTGATCAGTGCAACGGCGGCGTAGGCGGCCACGGGCATCAGCAAAAAATACCAGTGACGGCGCAGATCGTGAAAATGTGCGATCAGAAAGGCGCCGCTCCCGCCCCCTGCCACAAGGGCAAGAAACGCGCAGGGCAACAGCATCGGGTTACCCGCCCCCGGCAAAAGGGCCGAGAGGGCGTAAAGCAGTACCGCGGGCACCGCATAATACAGCAATGCCATGATCGAGCGGGAAAGGGCATAGTAAAAGATGACACAGCAAAGAATATAGATGGCCGAAACGGTAGAGCTTTCGGCAAAGGGCAGTGCCAGACAAGAGAAGAAAAAGAATAACGCGGCAACAAGGGCCTGGTTACCTTGCGGCGCGGAGAGCATTTCCTGCCAGCTTGCTTGCTCGGCTTTTGAGATCGTTGTTTTTTCCATGTAAGCCTCCTCGGGGGCATGGGTACATTTACTCATTATACTATTTTTATATTATAACATAGATTTTGATGATTGTAAACACATTCGATGAAGGATTTGTGAAAATTGGCGGCCAAGAGGCAAATTTTTCCGCTCTTGACAAAAAAATTCCGATTTTTTAAAAAAATTTGCAAATTTCCCTTGCAAAAGGGTGAAACTCGTGGTATAATACTTGCGGATATGATGGATGGAGCAGGTTGAAAGACACCTGCTCCTCTTTATTGCCCACGTAAAAAGCAGCGCAATACGTTGTTGCTTCCTTGAAAGCGGCTCGACGTAGATCCACTACGCCTTCGCCTTGCTTTCCGCGTCGCGCCTTGTCTTGCTTGTTTTTTTCGCGGGCGGGGAAGTTGGTGCTTTCGACCGTGTGGGAAGGAGAGCGCGCCTTGTCCTGCTTGCTTTTTTCGCGGGCGGGGAAGGTCGTGCTTGATCGCGTTGGAAGCTTGGCATTTACGTGCTTTTTCTCTTCGCGTCATATGAATACAGGAAAAGGAGACCGATATGGCAGGTGCAAAAAGTATCGCCGAGACCGTGCGCACGGGGATCGAGCCCGTGGCCGCCGAGCTGGGGCTTTCGATCTGGGATGTGGAATTCGTAAAAGAAGGAGCCCGTCGCATCCTTCGTGTGACCATCGACCACGAGGACGGGATCACCATTGACGATTGTGAGCGGATGCACCGAGCCATCGATCCCGTTCTGGATGAGCTGGACCCCATCGACACCGCCTATGACCTTGAGGTCAGCTCCCCCGGCATCGAGCGGGAGCTGCGGACCGATGCCCACATCGACGCCTCGGTCGGCGAGACGGTGGAGGTGCGTTTTTTCGCCCCGTTTGAGGGGAAAAAGACCATGGAGGGAATTCTTGCGGGCAGAGATGAAGAAGGTGCTCTGCTGCTTGAGATCAACGGGGCGGTGCGCCCCATTCAGCGGTCGCTGATCGCAAAAATTAAAACCGTTTTCCATTTTTAAGTACACATACACATATAGAACGAAAGGATATAGCCATGGCTACGAAAAGCAGTAAGGAATCGTTTGTAAACGCCCTTGACCTTCTGGAAAAAGAGAAGGGGATCCCCAAGGAGTATATGATCGAGAAGATCGAGAACGCGTTGGTCTCGGCCTACCATAAGGAATATGGTGCCAACGCCAATGTACGGATCGAGTTCAATCTCGAAAAGGACGATGTCCGGGTATTTCAGCAGAAAACCGTGGTCGAAACCGTGACCGACCCCGAGCAGGAGATCTCCCTGGAGGAGGCAAGAACACATAACAAGCGCTTCAAGCTGGGCCAGCTGATCGAGATCAAGGTCAAGCCCGAGAACTTCCGCCGCCTTTCCGCCGCCGCCGCCAAATCGGTCATCATCCAGAGCATTCGCGAGGGCGAGCGCAAGGTCATGCAGGATGCCTACGAGTCTCAGCGCGATGAGATCATCACCGCCACGGTCAGCAAGGTCGATCCCGTCAACGGCAATGTGGTGCTGGAGACCGGCACCGGCCGCGCCGTGCTGCTCAAGGCCGAGCAGATCCCCGGCGAGGAGTTTTACGTAGACGACCGTGTCAAGGTATTTGTCATGGAGGTCAACAAAGAGGCAAGAGGA
Organism: Clostridia bacterium; assembly: GCA_017451735.1. GTDB lineage: Bacteria > Bacillota > Clostridia > Oscillospirales > CAG-272 > Firm-07. Next base: position 18,640 of record JAFTNU010000046.1, on the reverse strand, counting down.
CCTCTGGTCACCCTTTCCCGTACCCATGCGGGCCTTGTCCGCCGCCTGTTTGAGCTGGAAATCCCCGAGATCGCCGAGGGCGTGGTCATGATCAAGGGTGTCTCCCGTGAGGCGGGTGTGCGCAGTAAGGTGGCCGTCTTCTCCCGTGATGCCGATGTGGATCCCGTGGGTGCCTGTATCGGTAACCGCGGAATGCGTATTGCCGGTATCGTGGATGAGCTGAGGGGCGAAAAGATCGACATCATTCAGTACAGTGAGCAGCCCGAGGAATTCGTGGCCGCGGCACTGGCGCCCGCCCGTGTCATCTCGGTGGAGATGACGGGAGATCGCTCCTGCCGTGTTCTGGTGGATCCCGACCAGCTGTCGCTGGCCATCGGCCGCGAGGGCCTCAATGCCCGCCTGGCCGCAAGACTCACCGGCTATAAGATCGATATCAAAGCGGAATAAGTGCCGCTACGGTATGAGAAAATATGGAAGTAAAGAAGAAAAAGATCCCCGAGCGGCAGTGCCTGGGGTGCGGTGAACGCCGCCCCAAGCCCGAGCTGTTGCGGGTGGTGAGAGACCCTGCGGGGAATGTCTCTTTGGATTTTACCGGAAAGAAATCGGGCAGAGGCGCATATATTTGTAAGAATGTAGCGTGTCTGCGGCAGGCTCGCCGTAAAAAGAGCCTGGCCCGCAATCTCGAATGTGAAATTCCCGATGCGGTTTACGACGCCCTGGAGCAGCAGTTCCATGACGAGCAGTGACCGCGAGGAAAAAGCCCTGCGTTTTCTGGGGCTTGCCGCCCGTGCAGGGCGGGTGGTGGTCGGTGTACCCCTGATCTGTACTGCATTGCAAAAGGGAGGCGGAGGCAAGCCCCTTGCCGTCCTTGCCGCATCGGATGGGTCGGAAAACACCAAAAAGCGCATCAGTGACCGTACCGCCTATTACGGCGTGCCACTCATTCGCCTTGCGGCGGATTGTGCGACCCTTGCGTTGCGGGTGGGCAAACGGGACGGCGCCGTGGCCGCTGTGGCCGTAACCGAGCCCGGTTTGGCCCGGGCGATCACTGAATTATACGATCAATAACGCTCCCGAAAGAGCGGATTGGAAAAAAGACAACACTTTGGAGGGCACCGTGCACGGACTGCAGGTGCCAGGAGGAGGAAACATGGCGTTTAAGATTACTCAACTGGCAAAGGATCTCGGTATCAAGAGCAAAGACATTACCGAACTGATGACAGCGCGTGGATTGGAGTGTAAGACCACGCAAAAGACTCTCACCCCGGGTGAGTTCGATATCATTTTCGAGACACTGACCCGTGCCTCGCAGATCAAGGGGATTGACGACTATCTGTTCGGCGATACCTATATCCCCACCAAGGCACCCGAAAAGGCGGCTCCCGCCAAGAAGGAGGCTGCCCCCGTTAAGGAGGAGGCTCCTGCCAAGGAGGCCGCACCCGCCCCTGCGCCCGAGGTGAAAAAAGAAGAGAAGAAGGCGGAAAAGAAAGCGCCCGCAAAGAAGGCAGAGCCCGCAACGGCCCCTGCCGAGTCTGTTGCATCCGTTGCGCCCGAAGCTCCCGCCGCACCCGAGAAAAAGGAGGCAGAGGCTCCCAAGGCAGAGCCGGCCCCCGTGGCAGAACCCGAGGTGAAGTCCGCACCGAAGACGGAAGCTGTCGCAGTTCCTCCCGCTCCCAAAGCAGAAGAAAAGAAGGAGACTCCCGCACCCGCGGCTCCCGTACGTCCCAATCCGCGCACCTATAACATTCCGCAGAATCTGCGTGCCACCATGCAGCGTCCTGCGGCACCCGCCCAGAGACCTCAGGGTCAGCAAAACGACCGTTTTGCCCCCCGTGGCGGCAGTAATGCCCCCGCTCAGGGCGCAAGACCCCAGAGCGACAGATTCAATAGCGATCGCTTTTCCGGCCCCTCCTTCGGCGGCAGTAAGCCCGGCTTCGGCGGCAATCCGCAATCCCGCCCCGCAGGAAACGACCGCAACCGTGGCGGTGGCGGCTTCCGTGATAAGGATGAGGGCGGACGCGCACCCCGCGAGCATTTTCAGGTGCAGGCCATCGTCCGCGGGCAGACGCCCAAGGGTACCGACGCCAGCCAGAAGGCCCGCGGCACCCGTGTGGTGGATATGCGTGGCTCCAGTGTGGATCTTTCCAAATATGACGAGCGCCTGGATACCTTTGTTCCCGATGCTGTCCGCGATGCCCGCGGTGGCAATCAGCGCTTCAAAAAGCAGCAGATGGGAACCCATGCCATGACCGCCGGCAAGAAGGGCGCTAAAAAGAGTGCCGCGCCCGTTACCAAGCAGGCAAACTCCGTCACCATTCCCGAGGAGATCACGGTCAGCGAATTCGCCTCCCGTATGAAGATCGCCCCCGCACAGGTGGTCAAGCAGCTGATGATGATGGGCATGATGGTCACCCTCAACCAGACCATCGATTTCGATACCGCATTCCTGATCGCCTCCGAATTGGGCGTTGAGGCCACCAAAGAGGTGGTGGTCAGCATTGAGGAAAAGCTCTTTGACGACACCGAGGATGCCGAGGAGAATCTGGTGGAGCGTGCACCCGTTGTCTGTGTTATGGGTCACGTTGACCACGGTAAGACCTCTCTCCTGGACGCCATCCGTCACACCCATGTGACCGCAGGCGAGGCAGGCGGCATCACCCAGCACATCGGTGCTTACCGCGTGAAGGCGGGCGGCCGCGATATCACCTTCCTGGATACCCCCGGTCATGAGGCCTTTACCTCCATGCGTGCCCGCGGTGCCCAGGCCACCGATATTGCCATCCTGGTGGTGGCGGCGGACGACGGCATCATGCCCCAGACCGTGGAGGCCATCAACCATGCCAAGGCCGCAGGCGTGGATATCATCGTTGCCATCAACAAAATGGATAAACCCAGCGCCAACCCCGATGCAGTCAAGCAGGCGCTGACCAACTACAGCCTGGTGCCCGAGGAGTGGGGCGGCGACGTGATCTGCGTGCCCGTTTCGGCGCTCACCGGCCAGGGCATCGACGATCTGCTTGAAAATGTGGTTCTGGTTGCCGATATGAAGGAGCTGAAGGCCAACCCCGATCGCCGCGCCAAGGGTATCATTATCGAGTCCAAGCTGGATAAGGGCTGTGGTCCTGTGGCCACCGTTCTGGTGCAGAACGGTACCCTGCACAACGGCGACATCGTCATTGCCGGTACCGCCGTGGGCCGTGTCCGCAGTATGAAGGATCACAACGGCCGCACCGTCAAGGAGGCCGGCCCCTCCGTTCCCGTTTCGATCATCGGTCTTGCCGAGGTGCCCGAGGCAGGCGACGATTTCGCCGCCGTCGAGGACGAGCGCATGGCAAGAACCCTGGCCGATCAGCGCCGCGACAAGGCCAAGGAGGAGGGCTTCAAGGCCAATGCCCGCGCCAACCTGAACGATCTGTTTGCGCAGATCTCGGAGGGCGTCAAGGAGCTGAACATCATCGTCAAGGCCGACGTGGCAGGTTCTGCCGAGGCCGTGAAGCAGTCCCTGGAAAAGATCTCCAACGAGGAGGTCAAGGTTCGCGTTATCCATGCCGCCGCAGGCGGTATCATCGAGGGCGATGTCATGCTGGCGGCGGCATCCAATGCCATTATCGTCGGCTTTAATGTCCGTCCCGACAAGGCCGCCATCGACTCTGCCGAGCGTCAGGGCGTGGATATCCGCACCTACCGCGTGATCTACGAGTGCATCGAGGAGGTCACCGCTGCCATGAAGGGCATGCTGGCGCCCAAGTTCACCGAGAACGTGCTGGGTCATGCCGAGGTCCGTCAGACCATTCACGTGCCCAACGTGGGCTTCATTGCCGGCTCCTATGTTCAGGATGGCAAGATCACCCGTCAGTCCCAGATCCGTGTCGTCCGTGACGGCATCGTGATCTTTGAGGATAAGATCGCCTCTCTGCGTCGCTTCAAGGACGATGTCAAGGAGGTTGCTGAGGGGTATGAATGCGGTATTGCCCTTGACCGCTTTAACGATATCAAGATAGGCGACATTCTGGAAGCCTTCGTTATGGAGGAAGTGAAGCAATAATCCGATGGGATTTTGCTTGTTTCCGTGCTTTCCGAAGGAGGTTTCCCAATGGTATACGAAAAATCCTGCGGCGCACTGGTGGTGCGCCGCGAAGGGGATCGTTATTATATTCTGATGATCCGACATAAGGCAAAGGGCAACCGCTCCTTTCCCAAGGGCCACGTAGAGGCAGGGGAGAGCGAGTACGCCACCGCATTGCGCGAGGTAATGGAGGAGACCTCCTCCCGCGTTGCCATCGTGTCGGATTTCCGCGCAACCGTCAATTACAGTCCCTCCCCCGGGGTGATGAAGGAGGTCGTTTACTTCCTGGCCTTTACCACCAATCCCGATATCAAGGCCCGCGAGGGTGAGATCGCCGAGGTGGAGTGGATCCCTCTGGAGCAGGCCGAGGAATGCCTGGCCCATGAGAACGACAAGACTGTTTTCCGCGCCGCTATGGAGCGGATGCAGCACCTGTCCATTTCGATCAAGTGATGCCGCATGTACAAAAATGGAGGAAGCGTATATGAAAATGCTTTACGAAAAGCCCACTGCCGATTTTCTCCTGCCCCTTGATACCGACATCGTTGCCGTTTCTGCCGTGGGTGGAAATGATCCCGCCGTTCCCGATATCGAATGGGATTGACGCGGTGGCAACAAACGCAGGGCGCCTGTCTGTTCAGACAGGCGCCCTGCGTTTTCTTTGCTATACGAATCGCTGTGTCTTATTTATCCCACCCCCCGAACTAACCATGCGTCGTTTGCTGTGTCCCCCCACGCACCCCTCCTATGTGTCATTCTGAGGAGCGCAACAAAGCGCGACGAAGGATCTCGACGAGCGCAAGAAGCGCGAGGCGTGGTATGTACACGTCAGACTCCTTGGCAGTCAGTTACTTACTGTTTCGAAAGGGTTAGTGCAAACATACCACGCAAACGGCTTTGTTGCCGTTTGCGAGATCCTCACGGGCGGCTCTGTTGCCGCCCTCAGGATGACGCTTGTGTCTACGCTCGAAGCGCACCAAATAATAAACTAAGGAGAGTTTATTTGAGATTTTTGAGCCTATCTTGACCAAAACGTGCAGTCCCCACTCTTCTTGACTTCTTTTTGAAATTATGCTAAGATGAAAGAGGTGAGGTGAGAGAAGTGCTTCTTGAATTGATAAAAGGGAAAGGGAGGGCTTTGGCCGTTCTGTTGTTTGCCGGTTTTGCGCTTGGCCTGTGTGTTGTTGCAACCGCATGGGTCGCCTCATGGCTTTGGGAATGGTCCGGGCTTGTGGTGAGCGTCGTGCTTACATTACTTGCGATCCCGTTTCATCTGCTCGGGGGCAGAACGTGGATCGGGTATCTGTTCAGCTTTTTACTCAACACCTGCGGCATGTGTTGCAGTATGACTGCTTACTATAACATGAGTGGCCTTTCTTGCGCTAGGGCTGACCTGTTACCTGCCGTATTGCTCCCCTTAACACTCCTGTTATGCCTTTGCGTGCTACTGACCGTTTTTTCGGAGAGTAAGGAGCCCATCGTAGCGATTGCTGTTCTGTTGGAGGTGGCGCTGTTGGTGGCCTCAGTCGTATTTTGGGCGAAACGGGGTGGAGATTTTTATGCATTTTCGTTATTTGCTCATTTGATCGTGCTGTTTTATACCACTGTCTTCGGGGTCACGGTGGGCGAAGAGGAGCGGGGACTGTTGCGGGATATTTCCTTTGGTAGCTTTGGTGCGTTTTTGCTGGTGGCGGCCGCGGCCTTGATCGCTGTTACGTTGATTGCCGGCGACGGTTGCGACTGTGATTGTAACTGCGGCGATTGTGATTGCAGTTCATGTGACTGTGGCCCTTCCGATTTCGGCAAAAACACCAAAACAAAAAGAGCAAGGTAAAAGCGGAGCACGTCTCTATAACGAGAATACACCATGTATGGTTAAAGATTTTTGGAGCGAGTGAGAGGTTTTGCTTGCGGAGCAAACAAAAGGAGAGAGCCTTTGGCAAAGGGCTCTCTCCTTTTGGATTCTTCTTATGTCTCTACCGCTGCCTTTGCGGAAACAATGGCTTTGATGTAGGCGGGGTCGAATTTCGCCACGCGGTCAAAGGTGTAAAGTCCGTTCTTCTCCTGCTCCACATCGTAGAGCTGGGTATAGCAAAAGCCGGTGCAATCGGGGTTGCCGAGCAGGGTGGAGACCATCCCTTCAAAGCGTGTCAAAAACTCCTGCTCGGTGGCGGGTGCCGCGCCGTAGCCCCAGGCGTTGGAGCCGTCTCCGTCGATCTCCCAACGGATGCCGCCGAACTCGGTGATCATATAGGGCTGGCCGCGGTAGGTGCCGTTATCGTTGCCGTACATATGCGGACGGATGCCCTTTGCAAAGAGCTCCTTGAATTTTTCGGTATCCTGCGTGTAGTCGTGAATGTCATAGATGTCTGTTACGGAGGTATGCATACTGCCGCTGGTGTCAAACACGGGGCGTGAGGGGTCGAATTGCTTGGTGATGTGATACACGGTTTCCAGCACGCGGTTGTTTTGAAAGTCCGTGGAGAAAAAGTCGTTGGTGGAGGTTTCGTTAAAGGGGTACCAGGCAACGATTGAGGGGTGGTTGATATCCCGCTTCATCACCTCTAACCATTCGGGCAGCATATAGGCCAATGCCTCGATCTTGTCGGTGGAAAGCCCCATATCCGGGTATTCGCCGAACACCAAAAAGCCAAGACGATCCGCGTGATACAGATAACGGGGGTCAAAGACCTTTTCGTGCAGTCGAGCACCGTTGAAGCCCATATCCATGGCAATACGGATGTCGTTTTCAAGGGCTTTATCGTCGGGCGCTGTGTAGACGCCATCACGGTAAAAGCCTTGGTCCAATACGGTGCGCAGGAACAACGGTTTGCCGTTCAAGGTGAAGGAATTTTGGCAAAAGCCAACCTCGCGAATGCCAAAATAGGTGCAAACGGTATCGAAAACACGCCCGTTTTTACAAAGCGTCAGGCGGCAGTCATACAGATTGCCCACACCCGCCGACCACAGAACGGGATCGGTGATGCGGAAGGTTTTTTGAAAATCAAAGGCAGTGACAGGGTCGCTGATGCGCACTACAGGTTCCCCTGCAAAGGATATATCCAGCTCCACCGTGCAGCCCACGGCGCTCTTATCAAAGGCCAGTGCGCAGGTGATCTCGCCGTCCGCCCTCGTGGTAAAGCGCAGACTGTCAATGCGGATCTCCTCATAGGCCTCCAGCCAGACCGACTGCCAGATGCCGCTGGTGCGGGTGTACAGCGCGGAGAAGGAATGATACAGGGGCGATTGCTTGCCGGAGGGGATGCGGGTGTCCCTCGTGTCGTCAAAAACGCATACCGTTATGCGGTTTTTAGGCAAAATGTGAGGGGTGACATCAAAGAAAAAGGGAGAATAGCCGCCGAAATGCTCGCCCACCTGCACACCGTTTACAAACACGGTGGTATGGTAGTCGGAGGCACCGAAGCGGAGCAGAATGCGCTTGCCCGCAAAGTCTTGGGGCAGATCGAATTCCTTGGCATACCACAGCCGCAGATTGAAATCCTTGTTTTCCACGCCGGAAAGCTTGGATTCGGGGCAGAAGGGCACACGGATGCTGCCCTTCAATGAGGGTTTTTGCTCCAACGGCCTTTTCCAGTATGTGGCGGCGTTGTCAATCTGAAATTCCCATTCGCCGTCCAACAGCAAAAAGGCGGGGCGGGCGAATTGCGGATTGGGGTGCTGCATCATATCGGCATCCTCCTTTGGGTGGTGTTATCTGTATTATAGCAATGACGGGGGGCGATGTAAAGAGGCGTTTGAACAAAAAATCTTTGATATTGGATAAATAAAAGCCCTCCCCGTTGGGGAAGGCAAGGGGGCGGTTGGTGCAAACATAGCGCGGTAGGGGCGGAGCTTAATGCGTATCCACAAGGATACGCAAGCGTCGCCGTAGGCGACATATCGCACCGAATGGTATATCGCACCGAATGGTATATCGCGCCGAAGGCATATCGCATTGCCGCAGGCAATATATCGTGGCGCATCACGATGCGCCCATACGGGTTGGCGCAAACAATGCGGCTACAGTAGTCTTCACCGGCGGAGTTCCACCTCGCCTGCGGCGAGTTGCCAAACCGGATGAGGAGAGCCGTAGAAGCAGATGTTCGCAGCGAATTGCATTGATAGCAAGTGCTTCCGATGAAAGTTTGTGCGAACACATCAAACCCACTCCCTCCCTCCTCATTCGTCACTCCGCATCGCTCCGTGACACCTTCCCCGCTGGGGAAGGCAAGGGCGCGAGTTTGTGTGAACAATGCGGCTTTTTGGTGTGTTCGCGTACGCACTCTTTATGTGTCATTCTGAGGAGCGCAACAAAGCGCGACGAAGAATCTCGACGAGCGCAAGAAGCGCGAGGCGTGGTATGTACACGTCAGACTCCTTGGCAGTCAGTTACTTACTGTTTCGAAAGGGTTAGTGCGAACATACCACGCAAACGGCTTTGTTGCCGTTTGCGAGATCCTCACGGGCGGCTCTGTTGCCGCTCTCAGGATGACACATAGAAAGATCATGTTCTAACAATACGGCTACGGTAGCCTTCCCCAGCGGAGTTCCACCTCGCCTGCGGCGAGCTGCCAAACCGGATGAGGAGAGCCGTAGGGGAAGATGTTCGTAGCGAATTGCATTGATAGCAAGTGCTTCCGATGAACGCTTGTGCGAACACATCAAACCCACTCCCTCCTCATCCACCGCAAGCGGTCCCCCATAGAGTTTTCGCAAGAAAACTCCGGTTGCTCGCCAAAGGCGAGCTCATCCCCCGCTGGGGAAGGCAAGGGGGCGGGTTAGTACGTATCTTGTAGGGGACGGAACCCTCGACGTCCCGCAAACATCCCGACACCGTGTCATTCTGAGCGGAGCGAAACGGAGTGTGTCATGGTATGACTGCGGAGGCGTGATGTGTGTAGCGTCGGTATGACTGCATGGAGAGTAACTTAATCATGCAATTACCACCATACGGTGTTTATATCAACGCTTTTCAGTATGTTTTTGCTATCATGAAAGCGAAGATAATTTTTTTCTAAGCCAGTACTGACTTAAGTACTGGACAAGCGCAAAAAAGTATGATATAATTCGCAAAAAGTCTAAGGGAAGGAGCCCTGAAATGGAAGATCAATTGTCTTACTTAAAGGATCAATATTTTGACGCCAGTGATAGCGTTTCCGAGGCAATTAGAGGACTGCAAGCCACGCATTTTATATTTCATTCCTATGTTGATCTGATCTGCGGCGAAGATCTAGAGCAAAAGGAGCGGGTGAAGGCTACGGATATTTTTCTGTATGCGCTGGAAAACATGGAGCGCCACATGACCGAGCTGGAGGGCACCTGCGAAAGGCTGCGCACGCTTCACTGGAGCCTGATGGCAGATGAAGCGGACTCCATATAGCCCTTTGAGGATTTTTGGAGCGGGTGAGAGAAAAAGGAGAGAGGGAGAACCTTTTGCAAAAGGTTCTCCCTCTCTCCTTATCGTTATCCTCTCAATCAAAATATCCTTCCCGATGCAGAAGCTCTGCAATCAGTACGGCACCGCCGGCGGCGCCGCGCAGGGTGTTGTGAGAAAGACCGACGAACTTCCAGTCGTAAACGGTATCCTCGCGCAGACGACCCACAGAAACGCCCATGCCGCCGTAAAGGTCGCGGTCCAGGTTCACCTGAGGACGGTTATCCTCCTCAAAATAGGTGATGAACTGCTCAGGAGCGTGGGGGAGCTTCAGCGCCTGAGGCTTGCCGGAGAACTCCTTCCAAGCCTTGAGGATCTGCTCCTTGGTGGGCTTTTTGCGGAACTTCACAAAGACAGCGGCGGTGTGACCGTTGGTCACAGGCACGCGGATGCACTGGGTGGTGATGATGGGGGAGGCGGCCTTCACGATTTGGCCGTTCTCTACCTTACCCCAAACACGCAGGGGCTCCTGCTCGCTCTTTTCCTCCTCGCCGCCGATGAAGGGGATCACGTTGTCGATCATTTCGGGCCATTCCTTAAAGGTCTTGCCCGCGCCGGAGATGGCCTGGTAGGTGGTGGCGACCACCTCATAGGGCTCGTACTCCGAAAGAGCGGAGAGAGCGGGCACGTAGGACTGGATCGAGCAGTTGGGCTTGACGGCGATAAAGCCGCGCTTGGTACCAAGACGCTTGCGCTGATCCTTGATGACCTCCAGATGCGCGTCGTTGATTTCGGGAATGACCATGGGCACGTCGGGGGTCCAGCGGTTTGCGGAGTTGTTGGAGACAACGGGGATCTCTGCCTTGGCATAAGCCTCCTCCAGAGCCTTGATCTCCTCCTTCTTCATATCGACGGCGCAGAACACAAAGCTGCAGTGCTTTTTCATCTCCTCGATGTTGGCGGCGTCGATGATGGTCATATCGGCAAACTGCTCGGGCATGGGGGTATCCAGCTTCCAACGGCTGCCCACAGCCTCCTTGTAGGTTTTACCGGCAGAGCGTGCGGATGCCGCAAGAGCCTTGACTTCAAAATAGGGGTGATCGGCAAGCAGGGTCAGAAAGCGCTGACCGACCATACCCGTGGCGCCGATGACGCCGACCGGACGTTTATTCATGGTGATTCTCCTTAAAAATATATGATTTGTAATTATAGCACAATTTATGTTGTTTGTCAACGCGGTTGGCACAATATTTGCAGGCGGAGACTGTTATTTCGTATTCACCAACCGATACAGCTCGTTTTTGGGCATGCCGCGCTCCTTGGCGGCGGCCTTGATGGCATCCATGCGGGAAAGGCCTGCCTTTTCATAATATGCCACGTGCTCCGCAGGGGGCAGTGCCGCACGCGCGGCGGTCTCATCGCTCTCGGGCAGGCCCTCGCCGCCGCCCACGATCAGCACGTATTCCCCGCGGGGATCCTCTCCCTCATAGCGGGCGAGCGCACCGCTCACGGTGGTACGGAAGATCTCCTCGTTTCGTTTGGTCAGCTCACGGCAGAGCGCTATGGGGCGCATTTCACCCAGCGTGGCGGCAAGGTCGCCCAGCGTGGCGCGGAGCTTGTGGGGCGCTTCGTACAGGATCATGGTAACGGTTTGTTTTTTGAGGGCATCAAGACGCTGACGGCGGTTGCGGTTGTCCACGGGCAAAAATCCCTCAAAGGCAAAGCGGGCGGTGGGCAGTCCCGAAAGGGTCAGCGCCGTGATGGCGGCACAGCAGCCGGGGACCGAGGTAACGGGTATGCTTTTTTCGGCGCAAAGCGCCACCAGATCCGCACCGGGGTCGCTGATGGCGGGGGTGCCCGCATCACTGCAAAGGGCACAGGATTCCCCTGCCAGCAGGCGCTCGACGATCTGCGGTCCCCGCTCCTTTTTATTGTGCTCGTAATAGGAGACCATGGGGCGGGAGATCCCGAGGCAGGAGAGCAGCTTGCCCGTGTTGCGGGTGTCCTCGGCGGCAACGAAATCCACCTCGGAGAGCACCTTGACGGCGCGCTCGGAAAGATCGGACAGATTGCCGATGGGGGTGGCAACCAGATAGAGTGTGCCGCCCTGTATGGCGTTCTTTTCTTCTGTTGAGAAGGGCTTGCGGCTCATAGAAATTCCTTTCTGCACGGGCGGTGTGCCCACTTGCATAAACTGATGATAACGGAATAAGAAAGGGGTATATCACGTGGCTATCAAGATCTATCTCGACCAGGGACATAACCCCGTCAACCCCAACGCGGGAGCGGAGGGGAACGGATTGCGGGAGCAGGATATCGTTTTTCGCATCGGCGTGGAGACCGCCGCTCTGCTCAATGCCAACCCGAGCTTCGAGGCGCGTCTCTCCCGCCCCACGGCAGAAACACAGCTGGGCTCGTCCAATGCCTCCAGCCTGGCGGCTCGGGTGCGGGATGCCAATAGCTGGGGGGCGGATTATTTCATCAGCCTGCACACCAACGCCTCGGATCTGAGCGCCGCCACGGGGAGCGAGGCGTTTGTGTTCAACCAAGGGTCGGTTGCCGCCGCGTTGGCAGGGGATATTCTTGACGCACTGGAGGAGGAAACGGGACTTTACAACCGTGGGGTGTTTACCCGCCCGTCCCTTTACGTGCTCAAGCGCACCTCCATGCCCGCAGTGCTTTTGGAGCTGGGCTTTATTACCAACCCGCGGGATGCGCGGCTGATGAGCCAGAATCCGGAGCTGTTTGCCGGAGGAATCTATCAAGGCATACGCAACTATACGAACGTGTAGCTGCGGCGATATATTTTACTGCGCAAAATGCGATATAGGTTATGGCTGACGCCACAACCTGCGATATATGGGCTGTGCCCATGCGATATACCTTGCCTTGCGGCAAGGTGTGAGGAGTTGAAAGGCAGTCGCCCTTGACCCCTCGCGTCGCACGGCAGTGCGACATATCGCGTTGGCGCTTAGCGCCAACATATCGAATTTGCCGTCAGGCAAATATATCGAGTGGCCGCAAGGCCACATATCGCGCAAAGCCGAACGGGAATCGAAATCCCGAGCTCCAAATTCTTGTCAAGGCAAGGAAAAGGGCGCAGGGAATATAAGATATTGCCAAGCACTTTGACACAGCATTGGCATGAATTTAAAGCTCCGGATCGGGTTCGTATCATTTCCGTTCGGCTATGCAGGTATTAAAATCGCCCGGTATCATAGATCTCCTGCGCTCTTGGGGAAAGGGCTTTTTCCACCCCGTTCGGGGTCTTTTCGTGCAAAATAAGGGGCGGTAGGATCGAAAGGCCCTCGGCGGCGCCCAGCACCGATTCGGTGAGCACCATTGCGGGCTCCTTGTCTGCGTGGTCGTGAACAAAGACCATCCGCTTTGGGGCAAGCTTGTGCGCCCGTAGGGCGGCGAACAGACTGTCCAGACGGTCGGGGCGGTAGACCGTGTAGAATTTACCGCCGTATTTCAGGCAACGCGCCGCCGCGGCGGCAAAATCGTGCACCGTTCCCAGAATTTCGTGACGGGCGATCTGTTTTTCATTGTGGGGGGAGGCAAAGCCGCTGTCGGCGCGCATATAAGGCGGATTGGCAATGACCACGTCCAGCTCGCCGCCGAAATCGGCGGGGGTCAGGTCGCGCACATCGCGGGAAAGTATCGAAACGGTGTGAGAAAAGCCGTTTAATGTTACGTTTCGCGCGGCAAGAACGACAAAGGATGCCTGTGCCTCTACGGCTGTGATATGGGCAAAGGTTCTGCGGGCCGCCAGCAAAAGAGAGATGATCCCCGTGCCGCAACCGAAGTCTGCGGCCCGTCCGCGCGGGGCGGGGCGGCAGAAGGCGGAGAGCAGAAAGGCATCACTGCCAAAGGTCAGCCCGTTTTTGCGTTGGATCAGGCGGATATTTTCGTTGACCTCGTCCAGACGCTCATCGGCGCCGAGAATGGGCTCCTGCATGTTCCTTACCTCCTTTTGTGCGGGTGATGTCATGTGTGCCCCCGTCACAGGCGGGAGAATCGGCGGCTCAAAAATGTATCGCAGAGCGGAAAAGCGGCGTGAGACGGGCATCCCCCGCTCACGCCGCTTTCGTTGTCGTTTGCGTATGTCTTACTCAGCCTGGGGAGCGCCCACGGGGCAAGCACCGGCGCAAGCGCCGCACTCAACACAGACCTCGGGATTGATGACGTATTTGCCATCACCCTCAGAGATCGCACCGACAGGGCAAGCCTCGGCGCAGCCGCCGCAGGACACGCAATCATCGGAAATCTTGTATGCCATTCTTCAACCCTCCGTTCAACTTGGATTGCTACTATTGTAGCATATTTTCGACAAAAAGAAAATACTTTTTGTAAAAAACCATAAATTTATTTTTTTGGTGTTGCCTTCCGATCGGGGAAGGCGGATCATTCCGCGTCTCGGTTCTCGGTTGCCGCCTCTGCCTCGGCCCCCTGATCGGTTCCGCCGGCAGGGGATTGCTCCTGGCGGGGGGCGCGCTTTTCCTTGCCGATCACGGTAACCGTGTCGCGGTGGTACACGCGGGGCGCCTCCTCGGGGGCGGCGTCCAGGCGAACCTTTACGGTGCCCGCCAGAGGAGTCGACTCCACCACCACACCGTTTCCGTCGGGGGTGATGACTGCCGCGTCCCGCTTGGGAGTCAGGCGGGTCTCCTCGGCATAGGTCTCATGCTCGTAGCGCAGACAACACATCAGTCTGCCGCAACAGCCCGAAATTTTTGAGGTGTTGATCGAAAGTCCCTGCTCCTTTGCCATCTTGATCGAGACCTGACCGAAATCGGAAAGAAAGGTCGAGCAGCAGAAGGGTCTGCCACACATGCCAAGTCCTCCGATCAGACGGGATTCGTCACGGATACCGATCTGACGCAACTCGATGCGGGTGTGGAACACGCCTGCCAGGTCGCGTACCAGCTCACGGAAGTCCACACGGCCTTCCGAGGTGAAGTAGAAGAGCAGCTTGGAATTGTCAAAGGTATACTGGGCGTCCACCAGCTTCATATCCAGCTTGTGGGCGGCGATCTTCTCGGCGCAGATCTTCAGGGCCTGGGTCTCCTTGGCGCGGTTCTCCTGCTCATGTGCCTTGTCCTCTGCCGTGGCGCGGCGCAGGACGGAGCGCAGGGGCTGGATCACATTCTTTTCGGCGATTCTGCGCTTGAGCATGACGATCTCACCGATCTCGGGGCCTCTTGCCGTGTCCACCAGTACCGAGTCGCCGATGCCGTAATGCTCCTTGTCGGGGGCGAAAAAGTAGATCTTGCCCGCACGGCGGAAGCGGACACCTACCACCTCCACGGACTTGCCGTCGGGAATGGGGAAGCCGCAGGGGATATCATCCAACAGATAGGCGGCAGTGGCAATGTCAACGGCGAATTCCTCAGAATCCACCGCCATCTCCTCCTGCTTTTTGCTTTTGACGGGAGCGCCAAAGGTGGGGGATAGGGTGGGGGTGGAGAATTCCTCGTCCAGTTCTCGCCGCAGTATGGGGTTCAGCTGGGGCGCGGCTTGCTTTTCCTCCCGACGCTCCCCGTCACGGCGATCCGCGTGCCGTCTGTCGTTGCCTCGGTTATTCCGACGGTCACCGTCATGGCGCCCCCCATCGGGGCGGTCGCCGTTTCTGCGGTCGTTGCCGCGGTTGTTGCGGGAATTTTTTGCACCGTTATCGGAATTTTGTGCTACGGCAGGGGTATTGCGCTGTTCGGACGTTCTTTGTCGGTTCTCCTCCCGATTGTCGCGGCGATTGTGATCGCGGCGGGGGGCGTCCTGACGCTCACCGTCCCGACGGCTTCCGTCGGAATGCTCACCCTGACGGTCATTGCTCCGTGGATTCTGCCGGTTGCGGTTGTGGTTGTTGCGTCTGTCATTGCGGGGGCCCCCATTGCGGCCCTCACCGTTGGAGGCAGAGGCTTGTGTCGGTACCCCCACGGTGTTGGCAGGGGTCACGTTTACCGTTGTACCGCTTTCCTTGCGGGGGGGCGGATTGAAATTGCCCGGGCGCACCGAAATGCGCTGTCGGTCCTGGCCGCCCTCGTTACGGGGCGGAAATCTTTTCTTTTTTTCTTCCATGGTTACTCCGTTTGTTTGTACCGCTAAAGTGCGGAAAGGGTTTATTGTGTCAACAGTCGGCTCGAAAGCCGTACCAGCAAAAGGCGAACATTGCCGTTGGCTCCAAGGGCATTGATGGTCTCGCGGATCGCCTCGGTCGCGCCCAGCAGTTGGCGGGCGGTGAAGCGGTTGCACAGCTCAAAGGCCGTTTCTCCGTCGGTGAAAAAGAGGAGATTGACCGTTTCGCTGTAAACCAGCAATAGCAGATCCCGCAACGCCACCTCCAGAAGGAGCAATTTTGCTGTGACCTCCTCCCGATTGGTGCCAAAGGCCAGCAGAGCCGAAAGCAGTGCATCGGGGCGGGTACGCTCGGCCAGCAGATGACAGATCTCCGTGACTGCGGCGCGATTTTCCATCAACGGGGCCCGTTTTGCCTCGTCCAACAACGCCACGGCGGCGCCGATGCGGCCGTTTGCCATGCGCAGGATGGCGGCAAGATCGTCGGGTGCGCTTTCCTTCAGGGCACTTGCCGCCCGATGGATCTTCGGGTCTCTTGCAGGAGAGAGCAGATAGGATTCGATCTCCCCGTCACTGACAGGCTGCATCCGCAGCACGGGTGCACGGGATCGGATGGTCTCCAGAAGCGCGCCCGCGTCCTCGGCAAGAAGCAGGAACAGCACAAAAGCGGGGGGCTCCTCCAGGGTCAGGAGCAGGGCGTTTTGTGCCTGCACCGTCATGGTATGCGCATCGTGGATGAGATAGACCTTAAAGGAAAGATCGTTGGGCACGGTGATCACATCGGTGCGCAGAGCGCGGACCGTATCCACACCCATGGTGGCCTTTCCGTCGCGGCGGATGTGCATCACATCGGGGGAGTTGCCTGTCGCGATCTTGCGGCAGGCGGGACATTCGCCGCAGGGCAGGGGACGCCCTGTGTCGGTACGGTGCTCACAGGCCAGCGCCATGACAAGCTCCAGTGCCAGGGTGCTTTTTCCACATCCCTCCGGGCCCTCTATGATGTATGCGTGAGAGAAGGCGCCATCCTCCAGGTCTTTGCCAAGCCGTTGCCGCAGCTGTTGGTTGCCCGCGACTGCCGAAAGGTATTCGCGCATTCCACTCACCTCGCTCTATCCATACTACCTCATCTTATTATTATAACAGATGATTTTTGAAAAGTCAATGGATGGGGCGGGGAATGTTTTGGGGAAGTTGCAGGATTATTGACAGAACAGCCAAAAAATGAATGCGGATGAGGGGCAGATCCGTACCCTGGATGCGTATTGTCGCACGCTTTGGAACTGAAGGAAAGGGAGGGAGCGGGTGCTTTAAAGCACCCGCTCCCTCCCTGTTGTTGTGTAAGGAATTATCTCTGCACGCGGCCAGAGCCGTCGCCGCCGGCAAGTGCCTTGACCTCGGCAACGGTGACCTCGTTCATGTCACCCTCGATGGTGTGCTTGAGCGCGGAGGCCGCCACGGCGAATTCGATGGCATCCTGGTTGGAGTAGCCGTTGGAGATGGCGTAGATGAGGCCTGCACCAAAGCTGTCACCGCCGCCCACGCGGTCGATGATGTGGATGAGATAGTTTTTGGAGAAGTAGTACTCCCCGTCGCGATAGAGCATGGCTGCCCAGTTGTTGTCGCTGGCGGAGATGGAGCCGCGGAGCGTGATGGCTACAGTGGGGATGTTAAAGCGCTCGGAGAGCTGCTTTGCCACCTCCTTATAACCTTCATGAGAAAGCTTACCGCCGGTGATATCGGTATTGGCGGCCTTGATGCCGAAGACCTTTTCGCAATCCTCCTCGTTGGCAATGGCAACATCCACATAGGGCATCAGCTCGCCCATGACCTTGCCTGCCTTTTCGCTGGTCCAGAGGTTCTTGCGGAAGTTCAGGTCGCAGGAAACGGTCACGCCCAGCTCCTTGGCGGTCTTGACTGCATCCAGGCAGATCTCGGCGCAGCTGTCGGACAGAGCGGGAGTGATACCGGTGAAGTGGAACCAGGTCACATCCCCAAGGATCTTCTTCCAATCGAAGTCAGCCACGGTTGCCGTGGAGATCGAGGAGTATTTACGGTCGTAAATGACCTTGGAGGGGCGCTGAGAGGCGCCCTTTTCACAGTAGTAGAGGCCCACGCGCTCGCCGCCCCAGGCAATATCGGAGGTATCCACACCGTGGGCGCGGAGGGTGCGCAGAGCGCTCTTGCCGATGTCGTTTGCGGGGAGCTTGGTTACATAAGCGGCATCCATGTCAAAGTTGGCAAGGGATACGGCCACATTGGCCTCGCCGCCGCCGTAGATGACCTCAAAGCAGTCAGCCTGCACAAAGCGCTTGTAGCCCACAGGGGAAAGCCGCCCCATGATCTCGCCGAAGCATACAAATTTCATAGTAATTCTCCTTTTTCTGTTTTGCCGTTTTACGGTATTTCAAATCAAGGCTATTATAGCAAAAATTCTGTCCGGATGCAAGCGCCTGGGGGAGAAAAAGAACCTTTTGCAAAAAAATCGGAACTTTTTGCAAATAATCGGGCGGCAAGTGTGAAAAAAGAAACAGCAGATGTACGCTATTTGCGGCTACACACTATGCTTGACCAACCTTTTGTTACTTTGTGTTACAGGCATCCTCATCCGTCAGGCTCCGCCCGACACCTTCCCCCTCTTGGGGAAGGCAAGGACGCGGGGTTGCCGGTCGATGGGCTCGCAAGTTTGCAATGCATAGCGGGTGTTTGGTGTGTTAGCACATGATCTTTCTATGCGTCATCCTGAGGGCGGCAACAGAGCCGCCCGTGAGGATCTCGCAAACGGCAACAAAGCCGTTTGCGTGGCATGTTCGCACTAACCCCTTCGAAACAGTAAGTAACTGACTGCCAAGGAGTCTGACGTGTACATACCACGCCTCGCGCTTCTTGCGCTCGTCGAGATTCTTCGTCGCGCTTTGTTGCGCTCCTCAGAATGACACATAAGTGGGGCGGGGGCGGACACAGCAAACGACGCGGGGTTGGTGCGAGAGTTTGGGGTGAATGTAACTCCATAGCCTTCCCCAGCGGAGTTCCACCTCGCCTGCGGCGAGCTGCCAAACCGGATGAGGAGAGCCGTAGGGGAAGATGTTTGCACCAAATTACATTGATATTAAGTACTTCCGATG
>JAFTNU010000003.1 GCA_017451735.1 Clostridia bacterium | reverse complement strand
TCCTTATTTTTCAAGCATTTTCTGCAATTGCGCCATCTGCTCGGCGGTGGGAGTATCATACCTTTCAAAGGGAAATTCAATTCCCATATTGTCATATTTGGTCTTGCAGATCTTCTTGAAGGGCAACAGCTCGATCTTGTCGATCACGGGATATTGCCCCGCCAACGTGTTGAGAAACGCCATGCTCTCGGCAGTATCGTTCAGGGTCGGGATGGTCACCTGTCGCAGTGTCACGGGAATGCTTCGATCGTTCAACTCGGCAAGAAAGGCAAGGGGTGCCTCGATCGGGCAGCCCACAAATTCACGGTATTGTTCATCCGTGGGATATTTGATATCCAGCAGCACGCGGTCTGTCACGTCCAACAGCCGTCTCACCCCGTCATGGAGAACACTGCCCGAGGTATCCAGGCAGGTATTGATGCCCCTGTCGTGGCAAAGGGCAAACAGCTCCGCCACGAAATCGGCTTGGAGCAGCGGCTCTCCGCCCGAGACGGTGATCCCCCCCTCGGCGCCGAAATAAGCCTTGTAACGGGTGGTTTTTTCCGCAATTTCCGCAGGACTCATTTCCCTCCCCCCTGTCCCTTGCCAGGTGTCGGGATTGTGGCAACAGCCGCACCGCAGATTGCACCCCTGCACGAATACGACAAACCGGACCCCCGGCCCGTCAAGGGTGCCGAGGGTCTGGATGGAATGGATTCTTCCGTTCATATTACACCGTTTCGTGGAAGGTGCGGCTGATGACCTCACGCTGCTGCTCGCGGGAGAGCTTGTTGAAGTTGACCGCATAGCCGGACACACGGATGGTCAGGTTGGGATATGCCTCCGGATCGTCATAGGCCTTCATCAGCGTCTCGCGTGAGAGCACGTTCACGTTAATGTGATGGGCCATCTTGGCAAAATAGCCGTCTAAGATATTGACCAGATTGCTGACCTTCTCGGCGTCGGTGCGGCCCAGCGCCGCAGGGGTGATGGAGAAGGTATTGGAGATGCCGTCGCGGCAATCATCGTAATCCAGCTTTGCCACCGAATTCAGCGACGCCAGAGCGCCGTTCTCCTCGCGGTTGTGCATGGGGTTGGCACCGGGTGCAAAGGGTGCACCCGCCCGTCTGCCATCGGGGGTGTTGCCCGTGTGCTTACCGTACATCACGTTGGAGGTGATGGTCAGCACCGACAGGGTGTGCTCGGCATTGCGGTAGGTGGGGGTCTTGCGCAGCTCGGTGATGACCTTGTGAGTTAACTCCTTGGCAATGAGATCCACGCGGTCGTCGTCGTTGCCGTACTTGGGGAAGTCGCCTGTGGTCTTAAAGTCCACGATGTAACCGTTCTCATCCTTGACGGGTGCTACGCTCGCGTACTTGATGGCACTCATGGAGTCGGTGACCACCGAAAGTCCTGCCACACCGAAGGCCATAAAGCGGTGCACGTTGGTATCGTGGAGCGCCATCTGGGTTTTTTCGTAGGCGTACTTATCGTGCATATAGTGAATCACATTCATGGTGTTGACGTAGAGACGGGAGAGCCATGCCAGATAAATATCGTAGCGCTCGGCAACCGCCTTGTAGTCCAGCTTATCCCCCTCCAGCACGGGCATCTGGGGGCCGATCTTCATACCGGTGGAGGTATCGTAGCCGCCGTTGATGGCGATCAGCAACAGCTTGGCAAGGTTGCAACGGGCACCGAAGAACTGCATCTGCTTGCCCACCTGCATGGCGGAAACGCAGCAGGCAATGGCATAGTCGTCACCGTAGCGGGGACGCATCAGATCGTCGTTCTCATACTGAATAGAGTCGGTATCCACCGAGACCTTAGCGCAATACTTTTTAAAGCCCTCGGGGAGTGCCTTGGACCACAGAACGGTCAGATTGGGCTCGGGAGAGGAGCCCAGGGTATACAGGGTATTGAGGATGCGGTAGCTGGATTTTGTGACCAGAGTCCTGCCGTCCTCACCCATGCCGCCCACGCCCTCGGTGATCCACATGGGATCGCCGCCGAAGAGCTCGTTGTACTCGGGGGTGCGGAGATGACGGGCAAGGCGCAGCTTCATGACGAAATCGTCGATCAGCTCCTGGGCCCCTGCCTCGGTCAGAGTGCCGTTTGCAATATCCCGCTCGATGTAGATATCAAAGAAGGTGGAAACACGGCCGATGGAGTTTGCGGCGCCGTTCTGCTCCTTGATGGAGGCCAGGTAGGCGAAGTAGGTCCATTGAATGGCCTCTCTTGCGTTTGCGGCGGGCACGCTGATGTCATAGCCGTACATAGCCGCCATTTCCTTCATATAACCAAGGAAGGCGATCTGCTGATAGAGCTCCTCGTCCAGACGTACCTCGTCGGTGTTGAAATTGCCCTTGGCAAGCGCCTTTTTATCCTTTTTCTTCTCCTCGATCAGTCGATCCACGCCGTAAAGCGCCACGCGACGGTAGTCACCGATGATACGGCCTCTGCCATAGCCGTCGGGCAGGCCCGTGATCACATGGAGCTTGCGTGCCAGGCGCATCTCGTCGGTGTAGGCACGGAACACACCGTCATTGTGCGTTGTGCGGTAGCGGAAGCCGCTCTCCACATTCTCACCCAGCCGATAACCGTAAGCCTCACAGGCGGCGCGGGCCATACGGATGCCGCCGAAGGGATTGACCCCGCGCTTTAAGGGGCGGTTGGTCTGCAGTCCTACGATCAGCTCGTTGTCCTTATCCACATAGCCGGGGGCGTAGGCGGTCAGGGACGACACGGTGTTGGTGTCGATATCCAGCACGCCGCCGAACTGGCGCTCCAGAGCAAAGAGCGACTGGATCTTTTTCATCAGCTCGCGGGTGCGCTTGGTTGCCCCCGTCAGAAAGCTGTCATCGCCCGTATAGGGCTTGTAGTTCTGCTGAATGAAGTCGCGGACGTCGATCTCATTCTGCCATGCGCCGGCTTTGAAGCCGTTCCAATTGATATGTTCCATGTTCTTCTCCTTCTCGCTCAGCCCAGACGGTCGGCAATTTGCGTTTTTTATTTTTTTACATTTCCTTGCGGTGCTCCGCATGACCGCACCGAGTGCGGCAGGCCGTCAGTCGTGTAAAAGGTAAGCTTATTATACATCATGCAACAGAAAAAGTCAATAGAAAATGGAATTATTCTAAATTTTATTTTTGAGCGCTGCTTCACTGTGGCGTATATCACTCAAAACGCTGTGCTGATCCTGCTGTCGCAAGAAAAAATCCGACGCAATCGCGGTTGCGTCGGATTTTTTGATAACGGTTTGCTCTTTTACACAAAGATACCCGCAAGGCGCAAGAGAAATGCACAAAGAAAGATGGAGAGCGCCGAGGCAAGCGTGGTCCAGACCACATACTGCCCCGCAAGAGCAGCATCGTTATCCATCTCCTGGGCCATAGGCAAGCTGGAAACCGCCACGGGCGTGGCAAACAGAGCCACAAAAGCGGCAAAGTGGGCGCCGTTGAAGGTGTTACGGAAAAAGAGGTAGGCCACACCCACACCCAGCAAAGGCGCCACCACAGTACGTGCCAGAGTACCTACAATGATCTCACGGCGCAACGCCTTAATGGCCGAAAACTCGAATTGAGCACCCAGCACAAGGAGCGCCAGGGGCGTTGACATATCCGAAAGATATTCCATGACCGTATAAAGGGGCGTGATCTGCGTCAATCGGAAGGAGATGCCGTTTTTCACCAAAAGTGCCCGAACGGCCAGCGCCA
The DNA here is from genome assembly GCA_017451735.1 of Clostridia bacterium. Classification (GTDB taxonomy): domain Bacteria; phylum Bacillota; class Clostridia; order Oscillospirales; family CAG-272; genus Firm-07. The sequence continues at coordinate 39,178 of JAFTNU010000003.1, read as the reverse complement.
CAAGTCCCGCGGCAATGCTGAGGATCAGCGGGTTTTTGACAATACCCAGCAGGATCTTCTTTACATTCGGCTTATCGCCTCCGTCGCGGAACACCGACAGGCTGATGACCGCCAGTACATTATAAAGCGGGATGGAAAAGGCCGAGAGCAATGTAGCCACCAGCATCCCCTCCTCCCCAAACAGAGACGCCGCCAGGGGGAGCCCCACCAAGGCGTAATTGGAGCGGAAGGTCACCTGCACCAGGGGGCCGCGGCGGGCGCGCTCCCGGGTCACCAGGATCGAAACCGGAATGGCCAGCAAAAACAGGGCAAAAATGGCGATCAGCGCATAGGCAATGTAGCCGAAATCAATGCCGCCGAAATTTTCGATCTTATAGACGTTGAGAAACAGGGTGACGGGCAAAAAGACGCGAAAGACCAGCTTATTGGCGGCCTTTGAGAAATCCATGCTCATCAGGCCGATTCTTTTGAGAAAATAGCCGATGGCCACCATCAGAATAATGGGGGTAACGGCCTTTAGTGCAAACAACAGGGAATCCATAGTATACCTCGCCAAAGCAATTACCCTTTTATTGTAGCACATCTCGCACCGTTTTGCAAGAAAAATGAATCTGTTTTTGCGTATCCTTTGCGTATCCGCAGGGATACGCCCACGTCGCCGCAGGCGACATATCGCACCGAGAGGTTATCGCATGACCAAAGGTCATATATCGCATTGCCGCATAACCAATAGCTCCTTTGAGAAAATGTTACATTCACCCGAGAAGCCGCCGCCTATTCGACCATATCCTCGGTAATGGTCAGATAGCCCACAATATAGAGTGTATCCTCAAAATAGGAGACCGAGGTCTCACCCGTATCGGGATCGGTCAAAAAATCCACCGCGCCGAACCGCTCTGCAGACGCGACCAAACGGTACTCTCCCACAAGCTCGACTCCACCGACATGCAATGCGACCTCACTGTAGTCGTTACCGCCGTTGGCGCTCACATCCTCAAACAGCTCAAGCGCCTGTTTATCATACAATGTCACATATTTCCACACACCGTCCACCCTTTTTTCGATCACGGGCGGCCAACAATAGGTCATTTTCTCCTCAAGCTCATTCACCACGGTGCATTTGATCTTCCCTTCCTCATAGGTCACATCCGACATATAAAGTTTCTCGCTTTGGCATAGCCCGTCGGCGGAGTATAGCTTGAAATCGGGCACATCCCCAGTTTCCACCGCCTCCGCGGTGATGGTGAAATATCCGACCGCCCATACCCCCTCCAGCACCTCCTCCTTAAGACGGTATTCCCCCTCAAGGTTAACGGTACTGCGCTCGATCTTAAAGCTATCCACATGACCGCTGAAGGGCCGCATCACGATGGCAACACTCGGCTCCCCGCGGGTAAGGCTGATATTGAACCAATCGCCGTTGATCTTCTTTTGCACGGTGGGTGTATAGCTGATGTTGAACCTTCTGCAGGTGTTATTGACCAGAGTATGATAGATTCTTCCGTCCTCTACAATGATGTTGGTAAAATAGATACGGGAGTTCTGCCCAAGCCCATCCTCCACATAGGTTCTCCCCCCTGTAACAAGAAGGAAAATGCCGGTGCCGCAAAGCAGAGCCGCCACCAGGATCAGCGCGATCCATCTTTTTTTCATTGCTATCCCTCCTTATTCTTCTATCATCAGGAAAAAGTCAGCACTGCCGCCTCTCATGGTCTTTTCCAGGGAGCGCATCAGCTTTTCGTAATGCCCGTACTCCTTGATATTGGCCGAGACCGTCATCACCGAGACGCGATATCCCCCGGAGGTACTGCCGATCAGCCTTGTTCCGTCATACAAGGCGCCACCATCGTAGTGCTTGACGGTTACGGTTACCTCATCGCCGATGCCGTTCAGATGCCGCCAGACCACAAATTTATCCATATATCCCCCGTACATCCGCACCGACGAGCGACGAATACGCCCGGAGGCGCTCACATAATAAATGGGCGTATTTCGCTTGAGCACGGTCTTTTCTTCCGAACCGGCATCCACATGAACGGTATATTCCACACCGTAGGACAGGTAAGCCTGATAGCCTACAAGGCCGCCGAACAGCAACACCGCCGCGCAGGCAACGGCCAGGAGCCGTCGGCGCCACAAAAGCGGCACCGTACCCCTTTGGCGCAGGGAGGCCCGCATGGAAAGATGCTTTTCCACCAGGTCATCCCCGATGTAGCCAATCGCCTCCATGATCCTGTCACCGCTCATACGTCAATCCCCCTCCCCTCCAGATGGCTTTTCAGCCTTTTCTTTAACACGGTCAGCCGCTTATAGACTGCCGAGGTGCTGACCCCGATATCCCCGGCAATACGCTCCGCAGTTCCGAAAAAATAATACCGTTCCATAAAAATATAGCGATCGGTCCTTGAAAGCGTACGCAAAAACGCATCGATGGCACGGCCGATCTCCCGCGTCTCCTCGCTTTCCTCCTCACCCAGAAGGACATTCTCCAGCTCCTCGGCAGAAACCGTCACACCCGCAGGCACCCGCTTTTTTCGCTTTTTCTCCTTATAGCGGTTGATGGCAATGCGGCGGCCGATCTGCGTAAGAAAAGCCCGGAAGGAGGTGGGACGCTGGGGTGGGATGGCGTTCCAGACGCCTAAATAGGTATCGTTGCGGCATTCCTCGCTATCCGAGGCGTCGCCCAGTATATGATAGGCCAGGCGGTACAGAAGTACACCGTATTTGCGGTCGGTTTCAACGATAGCCCGCTCATCTCGCTCAAGGTACAGCGCCACGATTTCGGTGTCATCCGGATACTGCGCCGTTTCTCCATGATGCTTCCCCATGCTTCTCCCTCCTTTCCGCATAGCTTTTTCTTTTTTCTTTAAACCATGGGGTCTACGGTAAATGCGGCGATCCCGTACACGGGTGCCTCGTCATAGTTGTGGAAAAAGGACACGATCAAACGGTACTCGCCCGATTCCAACGACCCGTACCACTCGCCAACGGGCAGGGTCACATAGGCGGTCTTGTTTCGCTTGATCTCGCAGGCAAAAATACGTTTTGTGGCATCCGTGGTCAAATTTTCCCAACCGTTTTCGCTTTTTCGCTGCACCAGGTAGCAATCCTCACTCATGACCAGCTTTTTAAAGCGCCCGTTGGTCACGGTAAAATCGATCTCCTCCGTCTCAGCGGTAATCGGAGCAGTGGTGACCGTTACCGTCACCCTTTCATCTGCCACATATCCCGTCGGGATCTGCTCCTCGCCGCATCCCGCCAGCAGCAGAACGCCGCACAGAAGCAGCAGAAGCAGTCTTATTTTTTTCATAAACAGACCTCCCCCGTCACGCAACGGTAAAGGTGACGATGCCGCAGGTGGGCGCCTCACCGTAATAGTGATATTGCTCTAAAATCAAACGGTACTCACCCGGTTCAAAGGACACCCGCATGGTGACCTTGGTTTTCTCCCCCCGGGTCAGAAGCTTATCGCCGATGACGGCATTCTGCATATGGTAGACCTGCCCCCATGTGCCGTCCTCACCCATTTTCTGATAGGAAAAGGAGTCACTGCGCAGCTGTAAAAATTCTTTTTTGCACTTTACACTGATCTCCAATGTCTCGGTCCTTGCGGTAAGCCCGTCATTCAATATCTTCAGCTTGATCTTGCGGTCCCGCTCATATCCCTGTCCCGCACCGTCGCTTCCGCAGGACACCAGCGCAAGCACCGTGCCACAGCATAGCAGAAATACCAATAGGCAGATCAGAATTCTTCGTTTCACAGACTCCCCCTCCCTTCTATCCTATATGTCAACTTTTTCCCCGGATTTTGGAACAGATTGGGAAATTTTTTTGTTTATTATATCATGAGATCGGAGATTTTGCAAAAAGCACGGGGCAACGGCGGTTATACCGCCGTTGCCCCGTGCTCTCAGTATGCGTTTTTATAGCCCCGTAAGTAGTTATAAACTTCTTCCGTGATGCGCACTGCTCGGTTTCTCGTCCCCACTTCAACTGTGTTAGACTCCACGCCGTAAACCACCAGATCGGAATTGAACAAAGGGGAACCGCTTTGTCCACCGGTAGCATCAATCTGATGCAAAATGTAGTAATCCGTCGCCGCGAGCGCAATGCCACTCGCCATATATTGATAATATTGATGGCTACCCGGATATCCGGAAAGCGTCAATGTGGTCGTTAAAACATCATCCTGCTTATAGGTAAACCCGAGCCATCCACTATCATTTCCAATGTTTTCATCCAACACAATAACCGCCCAATCATATTGTGTATGCAACATTATCACCAATCATAAATGCTGTACCTGTATATGTGCTACTTCCCCATGTTGCCTCCAAATAACAAATGGCAGAATACGGTGTGACTTCTGTATCAGATACCTTTACCCGGTCATCATTTCCGATAATTCCCATTGAATCGTCATCGCTCATAAGAGAAATTCCACTGTCTATCCGATTCAATGTTTCTTGGATACTCTCTACATCAATTTGCGGAAACCACCCGTATTCGACCCCATCATCGGAGGCTGGTAAACATGTTGCAGACTGAGAGTCACATAAATATGTAGAATATGTCACCTCGTCAGTCACCATATTTTTGGTAATGACAGGGAAAGAAACTCCTGTTTCCTCATGGCTTTGATCCATACTCAACGCTGCCGCAGTTAGCGGAAAACTGCAGAGTATGCTCAGACATAAAACAAAACTCAATATTTTTTCATAATAAAATCCTTTCATTTAGCAATATTTTTATTTACACAACAACCATTAAATCATTTCATTTTTAATCACTCCTCTCCTACTCAAAAACAATTTTAATAAAATCGTCATTTTCATCGATCTCTAAAGTTTTCCTTAAGGACTCCATCAGCTTTTCATAATTCTTGTACTGCTGTAGTTCTTTTGATATTTTCACTTCATGGAATCGTTCTTCCCTTGAAAATTCACTATGAATCTCAATATCCAGATGATTCAAATGCTTCCATACAATCACCTTTTTTTGCACGGTGGGCGAATCTCCGGGCTTGAAATAAACAGGCTTTAAAACCACCATGCCCAAACGATTCACGTAATAAATTTTTTGTACCCCTCCCGCATAGTATTTTTTCTGAATTTCGCCTTCTGTTTCTATCTCATACTCCAAATCATAGGTAACCGGAATGAATTGTGCCGCTGTCATGCCGATCAACGCAATCGCAAGACAAGCCGCAATGGCTCTCCACCTTTTTTGCAATGTTGCGACTCGTTGTGCTCGCTTTACGCTGTACTCGTTCTGCATTTCAATATATTTTTCGATCAGGCTATCATCAATGCACCCAATGGCATCACTCAATGCTTCTTGGTTCATATACTCACCCCATTTCTTTCAAGATGCTCTCGCAATCCCGCCTTGATTGCAGTCAATTGCTTATATATGTTAAACTTTGTTGTGCCCAGCATTTTGGCAATATCCTCGATAGAATCTGCCATATAATATCGGCCGACAAACATGTATTGCTGCTTATCGGACAGCGTATCCAGATATTCGCTGATGACCTTTCCCAATACTTCTGCTGTCAAAGACTGCTGTGCTGCTTCTTCCGTATGCAATGTCCGATACAGATCCTCCATAGATACGATCATTTCCGATGGAACCCGCTTTTTGCTTTTCTTTTCTCTGTACCGTGAAATGGCGATACGGCGTATGATCTGCGTCAAAAACGCCTGTAACACCCGCGGCCTTGTGGGCGGTATGGCATTCCAAGCCTTCAAATAGGTATCGTTTCGGCACTCCTCGCTATCCATGTGATCACAAAGCATGTGATAGGCGATTCTATATAAAAATTTACTGTATTTATAATCGGTTTCCGCGATTGCCCGCTCATCCCGATTCCAATAGAGATCAACAATTTGCTCATCGGTCAGCGCTTCTCTTGGCTCTGAACCGTCTGTGCGCTTCGCCATATATTTCACGCCCCCTTCCGAAAGGTCCCTTCATTAATGATTGTCGCAAAATCAAGCGAAAATTGGAATACTTTTCAAAAAATTCTGTCGTGTTTTTTGCTCGATTCCATATCATTATATCACGTTATCGAGATTTTTACAAAAGAAAAAACATAGTAGACGGCGCAAACAAAAACCGACGGTCGAGCGCAGTAATCGACCGTCGGTTCCCCTTTTTCAGATTTGCTTTACCGCAAAGCATCCTTCATGGACTTGACATATTCGCCCACATATGTCGGCGCTTTCTTACCGTGCTTTTCCAGCAGCTTGATGATGGCCGAGCCCACGATGGCACCGTCGGAGATATCCGCCATCCTTTTGGCCTGCTCCGGGGTGGAAATACCAAAGCCGATGGCGCACGGTACATCGGTGCTCTGCCGAATGACCTGCACGATGGAGGTCAGATCGGTCTTGATCTCGCTTCTCGTGCCGGTGACGCCAAGGCTGGAAACGATGTACAAAAATCCCTCTGCCTCCTTGGCGATCATGGCAATGCGGTTCTCGGAGGTGGGCGCCACCAAGGAGATCAGATCGACGCCGTATTGATGGCAGATTGGCAAGAATTCCTCTTTTTCCTCAAAGGGCAGATCGGGCAGAATGAGGCCGTCGATCCCGATGTCATGGCAGGTGGAGATGAATCGCTCGGCGCCGTAGGAAAAGACCACATTGGCATAGGTCATAAAGACCATGGGAACGGTCACGTCACGGCGCAGCTCCCGTACCAGGTCAAAAATCTTGTCGGTGGTCACGCCCCCGCTCAGCGCGCGGAGGTTGGCTCCCTGAATGACGGGCCCCTCGGCGGTGGGGTCGGAGAACGGAATGCCCAACTCAATGAGATCTGCGCCGTTTGCCACCGCCGCGCGGACGACGGCCGCAGTGGTTTCAAGATCGGGGTCTCCGCAGGTGATAAAGGCGACAAAGGCCTTACCGTGATCGAATGCTTTTTTGATATTACTCATGGAGATCCTCCCCTCTGTAGCGGGCAATGGCGGCGCAATCCTTGTCCCCTCTGCCGGATATGGTAATGACGATGATCTGATCCTTTTTCATGGTGGGTGCCAGCTTTATGGCGTACGCCACGGCATGGGCCGATTCGATGGCGGGAATGATCCCCTCTGTCTTTGCCAGATACTCGAAGGCGCAGACCGCCTCATCGTCGGTCACGGGCACATACTGCGCCCTGCCGATGTCGTGAAGATAGGCGTGCTCGGGGCCCACGCCGGGATAATCCAGCCCCGCAGAGATCGAATACACGGGGGCGATCTGACCGTACTCGTCCTGGCAGAAATAGGACTTCATACCGTGGAAGATGCCCACTCTGCCGGTATTGACGGTGGCGGCGGTCTCAAAGGTATCGATCCCCCGTCCTGCCGCCTCACAGCCGATCAATTGCACGTCCTTATCCTCAATGAAGTGATAAAAGCTGCCGATGGCGTTGGAGCCGCCGCCCACGCAGGCGAGCACCGCATCGGGAAGCCTCCCCTCCTTTTGCAGGATCTGCTCCTTGATCTCCTTGGAGATCACCGCCTGGAAATCCCGCACGATGGTCGGGAAGGGATGGGGCCCCATGACCGAGCCGAGGCAGTAATGGGTGTCGGCAATGCGGGAGGTCCACTCACGCATCGCCTCGGAAACGGCATCCTTGAGCGTTGCCGTTCCCGACTTCACGGGAACGACCTCGGCACCCAGCAAACGCATACGGTAGACGTTCAGTGCCTGCCTGACGGTATCCTCCTCGCCCATAAAGACCACACACTCCATGCCCATCAAAGCGGCGGCGGTGGCGGTGGCCACGCCGTGCTGGCCTGCACCGGTTTCGGCGATCAGCCGCGTTTTACCCATTTTCTTTGCTAAAAGCGCCTGTCCCAGCACGTTGTTGATCTTGTGGGCACCCGTATGATTGAGATCCTCCCGCTTGAGATAGATCTTGGCACCGCAAAGGTCCCGTGTCATCTTTTCGGCATAGTACAGGCGGGAGGGTCTGCCCGCATACTCATTGAACAGCTCGGAAAGCTCCCGATTGAAGTCGGGGTCGTTTTTATAATGGTTGTACGCCTCTTCCAGCTCGATCACGGCGTTCATCAGGGTTTCGGGAATGTACTGCCCGCCGTGAATGCCAAAGCGTCCGTTGGGATTTGTCATATTCTGTCTTCCTTTCTTACTGCGGCAACAAATGCCGTCATTTTATTCCGGTCCTTAAGCCCGTTGGTCTCGATCCCCGAGCTCACATCCACCCCATAGGGGTGTAATGCTCTGACAGCCTCGGTCACATTGTCAATGCCGAGCCCGCCCGCCAGAAAATAGGGTCTGTGAACGTGAGAAAGCAGGCTCCAGTCAAAGGCCGTGCCGGTACCGCCGCTGCCGGAATCCAACAACACAAGATCGGCACCGCAAGCGTTGGCTCTCTGTGCATCCTGCGCCGTATCAACGCGGAACGCCTTGATGACGGGCTTGTCGGTCAGCGTCCGCAGCTCCTTGATATAGGTCTCGTCCTCACAGCCGTGCAGCTGAGCCATATCGATGATGCCCTGCTGCAAAAGTGCGGCAACGGTATCGATTTTTTCGTTCACAAAGACGCCCACCGCCGCAATATCGGGGTGCAGAAGCCGTTTCAGCTCCGCCGCCCGTTGGGGGGAAACATAACGGCGGCTTTTTGGGGCGAATACAAGGCCGATGTAATCGGGCTTTAATGCATTTGCCACCTCGATATCACAGAGGCGGGACAATCCGCAAAGCTTGATCCTTGTCATACGATGCCTCGCAGCTCTGCCAGCTTTGCTTTCTTGTCGGCGGCCCGCATCAGCGTTTCACCGATCAGCACCGCATCGGCACCGATCTCGCGCAATCCGGCCACATCCTCAGCATTTCTCACGCCGCTCTCCGACACGAACAGCACCTCCCGCGGGATCAGCTCCCGCAAGCGTCGGCTGTTTTCGGTATCCACCGTAAAGTCCTTGAGATTTCGGTTATTCACGCCGATGATCCGCGCTCCCGCCCGCAACGCCGTCTCCACCTCCCGCTCGTCGTGGGCCTCGACCAATGCCGACAGGCCCAGTGCATCACAAATGCCCATATATTCCCGGATCTGTGCCGAGGTCAGGATCGAGCAGATCAAAAGAACGGCAGAAGCACCCAGGAGCTTTGCCTCATAGATCATATAGGCATCCACGGTAAAATCCTTACGCAGGCAAGGGATCGACACGGTATTGGCGATCTCCTGCAAGTAAGCGTCACTGCCGAGAAACCATTTGGGCTCTGTGAGCACCGAGATACAGTCCGCCCCTGCAGCCTCATATTCCTTCGCAATCTGCAAATACGGAAAATCGGGGGCGATCAGCCCCTTGGAGGGGGATGCCTTTTTACATTCGCAGATAAAGGAGATTCCTTCTCGCTTCAATGCCCTTTCAAAGGAAAAGTCGCCTTTGGGAAGGGAGAGTGCCCGACGCTCAAGCGCGGCAAGGGGTACTCTTTCCTGCGCCTCTGCCACCCGCTCCCGCGCGTGGTCGGCCAGCTGATCCAATATCGTCATACCTGTGCCTCCGGGCGGTTGCTGACCTCGATCAGCTTTTCCAGAGTCTTGGCAGCCCTGCCCGAATCGATCAGCTCCGCCGCCAGCGAAACGCCTGCCTGCAGACTCTCTGCCTTACCGCCGATATACAGTGCCGCACCCGCATTCATCAGCACGGCGTTACGCTTGGGGCCCCGCTCCTCCCCGCTCAGGATCGCACGGGTGATGCTTGCATTTTCCTCAGGTGTGCCGCCCACAAGGTCGGCCTTTGCACAGCGCGCAAAGCCAAACTCCTCGGGCGTGATCACATAGGATTTGAACCAACCGTCCTTGAATTCACAAACCGTGGTGGGTGCACTCATGGAGATCTCGTCCAGCTTATCTTGCCCGTAGACCACCATGCCGCGTCTGACACCCAGATTGATCAGCACCTGCGCCAAGGGCTCCACCAGATACTCGTCATACACACCCAGCAGTTGCATCTTGGGGCTGCCCGGATTGGTCAGAGGCCCCAGAATGTTGAACACGGTACGGAATCCCAGCTCCTTACGGATGGCGCCCACGTACTTCATGGAGGTATGGTACTTCTGCGCAAAGAAGAAGCACATGCCCACCTCACGCAGCAGCTCTGCACACCGTGCGGGACTCTGCTGAATGTTGACCCCGAGTGCTTCCAGGCAATCCGCCGTTCCGCACTTGGAGGAGGCCGCGCGGTTGCCGTGCTTTGCCACCTTCATGCCGCCTGCGGCGGCAACCAGGGCGGAGGTAGTGGAAATATTGAAGCTGTGTGCATTGTCACCCCCGGTCCCGACGATCTCAAATACATCCATGCCCGTTTCTACCTTTACGGCGTGATCCCGCATGGCGGCGGCGCACCCTGCGATCTCGTCGGTGGTCTCGGCACGGGCGCTTTTGGTCGACAGCGCCGCTAAAAACGCCGCGTTCTGCGTGGGCGTGGTCTCGCCGCTCATGATCTCGTTCATGACGGTGTAGGCTTCGTCATAGGTGAGATCCTCCTTATTGACAATTTTTACAATGGCTTCTTTGATCATGGCTCATATCTCCTTGATAAAATTCTTCAGCATGATCCTTCCGTCGGGTGTCATGATGGATTCGGGATGGAACTGCACACCGAAAATGGGATATTCTCTGTGCTGTACCGCCATCACCTCGCCGTCGGTGGTCAGCGCGGTGATCTTCAGGCAGTCGGGAATGGTTGTGGCATCTGCCGCCAGGGAGTGGTAGCGCGCCACGGGTGCTGTAGGCGGACAATTCTTAAAAAGCGGGCAAACGGTATCGAATTTCACATCGGATTGCTTGCCGTGCATCAGCTCCTTGGCATAGGTCACGGTGGCGCCGAAGGCCGCGCAGATGGCCTGATGCCCCAGGCACACACCCAGCACGGGGATCTCCTTGCCAAGGGTTTTTGCCACCTCGATGATGACCCCCGCATCCTCGGGGCGGCCGGGGCCGGGCGAGAGGATGATGCGCTCGGGACTCAGGGCCTTGATCTCCTCCACCGTCATCTCGTCATTGCGGATCACCCGAATATCCGGATCGATCTCACCGATGAGCTGGAAAAGATTATAGGAAAAGCTGTCATAGTTATCGATCAGCAGGATCATGCTTCCACCTCCTGTGCAAGCTCCAGTGCCTTCAAAGAGGCCTTGGCCTTATTCAAGCACTCTTGAAATTCCTTTTCGGGCACCGAATCGGCCACAATGCCCGCGCCGCTGCGCACAAACACCTTGCCGTTCTTTTTATAGGCAATGCGGATGGCAATGCAGGTGTCCATGTTTCCGGTAAAATCAATATACCCGATGGCGCCGCCGTAAATGCCGCGCTTGTTGTTCTCCAGCTCGCCGATCAGCTGACAGGCGCGGAGCTTGGGTGCCCCCGACAGGGTTCCCGCGGGGAGCACCGCCTCGATGGCATCCAGCGCATCACGGTCATCCCGTATCTCACCTCTGACCGTGGAGCCAATGTGCATCACGTGGGAATACCGCTCGATGGAATGGAGCTTCTCTACCTGCACTGTGCCGAATTTACTGATCTTCCCCAGATCATTTCGCCCCAGATCCACCAGCATATTGTGCTCGGCCAGCTCCTTTTCATCGGCAAGGAGCTCGGCCTCCAGGGCCTTATCCTCCTCCTCGGTTTTCCCTCTCGGCCTGGTGCCTGCAAGCGGAAAGGTGTGGAGCACGCCGTCCTCCAGCTTGACAAGGGTCTCGGGGGATGCGCCCGCCACCTCCACATCGGTCCCGGAAAAATAAAACATATAGGGGGACGGATTGATGGTGCGCAGCACCCGATAGGTGTTCAGCAGACTGCCCTCAAAGGGTGCGGAAAGCCGATTGGACAGCACGATCTGGAAAATATCGCCCTCGCGAATGTGATGCTTTGCCTTTTCCACCATGCCGCAATAGGTGGCCTTATCAAACAGGGGGGTAACCTCCCCCAGAAGGCGGCCGCTCGGCTCCTCCTTTTTCTTGCCCGTCCGAAGCAGCTCGGACAGCTGCCTTAGCTCCATCACCGCTTTGTTATATCCCGTTTCGGGATCCTCCAGCGGCATATTGACGATCAGAATGATCTTCTGGCGGAAATGATCAAAGGCAATGACCTTATCAAACAGCATCAGATCCACATCCTTGAAAGCCTCGGTATCCTCGGCGTTACAGCGGACGCTCGGCTCACTGTAGCCGAGATAATCATAGGAAAAATAGCCGACCAGCCCCCCTGTAAAGGACGGAAGATGCTCAAAGCGCGGGCTTTTATAATCGGCAAGGATCTGACGGAGGAAATCCGACGGCGCCTGTGTTTTGAAGGTAATGTTCCCCGCCTTCATTTCACCGTTCATGCAGGTGATCTCCATTTTCGGGTCAAACCCCAAAAAGGTATAGCGCCCCCACTTTTCCTTTTCCGCCACCGACTCCAGCATGTAGCAGTGGGTGGACACGTTCTTCAGGATCTTCATCGCCTCGATGGGCGTGATGATATCCGACAGCAGCTCACAGCTCACGGGCAACACCTTGTACTGCCCGGTTGCGGCGATTTTTTTCACTTCATCAATACTCGGTAAAACCTTCATATCTCATACCTCCCGAATAGAGAAAACTCCTTTGACGGTTCACTTTGTCAAAGGAGTTTATGCAAACCAAAACGCCCTTGACAGAAATAATCCATTTCTGTCAAGGACGAATAATAAACATTATCCGCGGTGCCACCTTGATTCACACCCAAAGAGTGTGCGCTTGCAGGATACTGCATATCCCCGGCAAATAACGTCTGCCTGCAACGTCGCAGAATACTCGGGGCAAGGCTCCGCACCCTTTGACTGCGCCCTCAGCGGTCCATTTGCCAAACAGTTTCTAACCCGACTCGCAGCACCGCGGGCTCTCTGTGTAGTCTTGATTGACGTTATCTCCGCTTCAACGGTTTATGATGGCATCAGTATACCACCCTTTGCCTACTTTGTCAATAGGTTTTTGAAAATTTGCCAAGGATTTTTCCTGTCTATCCTACAGATTTTCTTCAATGGCGAGTGCAAGCTGATCGGGACAAGAATGATCCCCTTGGCACTTGATGCCCTTGAGCTTGCCGATCAGATCCTCCGCCCTTGCGCCCTCGGCAAGCCTGCCGAGGCCGATCAGATTACCCTTACAGCCGCCTTTGAATTTAACATTATAGACGTATCCGTCGATCAGATCAAATTCGATCGCACGCGAGCATACGCCTTTGGTTTTATAAACAACATGCTTTTCCATAAACGAATCTCCCTTTCCTTGGACGTGAAAATATACTTTCTTCCCTCCTTTCGGGGGGAAGAAAGTATATCGCATCATTTTGAAGCATGTCAATCGGCGGCGCCGCCGGAGGACTTCTTCTTCTGATTCAGAATGACCACAGCCACCACTACGCCGATCACGACCACGCCGCCAATGATAGCCGCAACGATCTTGCCGACATTGCTGTTTTTGGATTCCTCTTGATCTGTACCGGAATCGGAATCATTGTTCGTGTTGGTGTTGGTGTCAGTATTGGTATTGGTATCGGTGTTCGTGTTCTGACTGTCATCCCCTCCACCGTTTGTGGAGGTCTCGGCCGTCACGATATTCTGTGCGGTAATACCTGCCTTTGCCGCATACGCCTGAAGCACTGCAAATGTGGCCGAGGTATAGGCAGTATAGTTGGCCTCCTTACCGATGTAATCGTCACGGGTTGCCTTGAGCGAATACATCTTTTCCACATAGCCAAGGATGGGAATATCATGGCCGTCATTGTCAACGGTATCCTTATTGTAAGCGAAGAAGTAAGGAACCTGCAGCTTGTTGGCAATCACCTTGGAGGTCTCATCTGCGGGATCGCTCAGATAGTAGATATTGTTGGTAGCCTTGTCATACTCGGTTTCGATGTTATCCAGATATGTGTTTACCAGGTCCACATACAGGGAGGCAAACACATTGGCGCTATCACGGATGTGCAGATCCTTTGTGTAGCCCCACTGGGACTTGGCATAGCCGCCGTCCAGCTTGGTATCAAAGTTATAGACTGTGACATTGTTCTTCACGGCGTAATCGTTGATGATATCAATGACAGCCTGGGTATTGCCGCACCAGGAGCCGCCAAACAGGATCAGGTAGTTCCCCTCCTGCCCCAGAAGCCATTTGAGCTGATGGTAGGTCAGCGTGCGAATATTGATCTGGTCATTCTTGGCAAAGATGGTCTGACCGGCCTTCTCGTTGTAGGAGAGCCGGATGTAATCCGCATCGGTAAAGGAGGAAAGCTCTACTTGTCCCTCCCCGGTACCGATATGGCTGAAAATGGCAGTGTTAAGCTGCGCGGTGTAGTCGGTGACCTTCGTATCATCGGTCTTGTTGTAGCTACTATACAGATTGCCGTCCGCGTCGCGGAAAAGCATTTTCTCATAGCCGTACACGATTGGATAAGTGGTTCTGTATCCGCTGTTCTTGCCCGAATGGTCTTCCGTATTGTCTTTATTGTACAGGAAGAGGAAGGGCACCTGCACCTTGGGAACGGTCACATTCACGCCATCGGCGTTGGTATAGGTCAGCTTGTAATCCGAATCCACGGTATATTCGACCCAATCGTTGAGGTTGGTCAGATACTTGGTGACCAGCTCACCGTAAAGGTAGTTGTAGGTAGAGCCGGTTTCATTTTTTCCGTTGGTCTCACGAATGTGGGAGCTTGCGTTTTCACCGTCAAGGCGGAGATCCAGGTTGTAAATGGTGCTCACGCCTGCCTCAACAGCCGCATTGTTGATATAGTCAATCACGGCCGTCGTATTGCCGCACCACTGACCACCAAGCAGAATCAGGTAGTTGCCTCTTTGCTGGAAAAGGTACACGGCCTCTTCCCAGGTGATGCTTTGATAAACGATCGTTTCTGCATTTGCCAAAGTATCATAATTGGCGCGATAATAGGCCTTGCCCGCATCGTAGGTGGCGGCAGAGGAGCCTGTGGCAGTGGTCGTCTCGGCGGCGGATACCGTCAGCACCGAGAGCGAGGTTACCAGCACCGTTGCCAGAAGCAACAAAGCGATAAAAACGATTTTGGGGTTTCTTCTCGTATGTTTCATGATCTATTCTCCTATCAATTCAAATAATGTTTTGTGCCTGTCAGCACAGCTCGATATCCTCCCCACCGGAGCTATCCGAGGGAGTTGATTGAGACGGGGCTTGCGTGCCACCGCCGTATTTTTCTTCCAATGCGGTCAGATCCGCATAGTTGCTGATGTCGGTGCATTCGCCCGAAGCACAGTACTCATCAAAATTGGCACGGGCCTCGGTCACATATTGCTTGACCGTATCGGCCGCTTCACCGTTTTTGTCCGCCACATAGGCGCGCTTGATACCAAGGCGTACATATTCCCGCTTGGCCGCGGTCAGAGTGTCAATATTGGTGATCTGATCGGGCAGACCGATGTTGGGATCCAAGGCACCGTAATAGCTCAGCGCCAGATCAATTTTTTGCTTGCTTGCCTCGGTATATTCCACTTCCCCGATGGCATCAATGGCTTCGACGGTACGGTTGACGGAATATACCGCTGAGCCGATGGAAAGTCCTAAGAACACCAGGGCCAGAACGCCCAAAACAGCAGTCACCTTCCAGATCAGGGGTATCTTTTTGATAAAGCTGTTACTCATGCCTCCCGTACCTCCTCTTTGTTGAATACCTCATCGTCCAGCTGTCCCTCCTGCCGTGCCACGATGGCGGTGGAAACCGCCGCTGCCGTGACGTTGTTCATAGTGCGCGCCATATCCGATACCGTGTTGATGGGCATCAGCAGAACGACGGCCGCAATGGGCAGATTCAACGCGCTGAACACAGCAATGGAGGATACGACGGCGATACCGGGAACACCCGCACTGCCAAGAGACAGAATCAATGTAATAACCGCGAGCAGCAGGTAATCGCCAAAGCTCCAATTCAGCCCGGAAGCATTTACAAAGAACATCACGAGCAGAACGGGCCAGACGCAGGTGCATCCCGGCATACCGATGGTCGTACCAAGGGGAGCCGTGAAGTTGGCGATCTCCTCCCCCACGCCCACCTTACGCTTGAGACTGTCAATGGTAACGGGGAGCGTTCCGATACTGCTCTGGGTGGTAAAGGCCGTTGCCTGTGCCTGAAAGATCTTTTTGAAAAATCTGATCGGATTCAGCTTGGCAACGAACTTCAAAAGGAGGCCGTTGAACACATAAGCATGAAGGAAGGAAATGACGTAGATGGCGGCGACCAGGATCAGAAGCTGCACGATCGTTTCGCCGTCCGAGAAAATGCTGCCGGCGCTGGATGCAATGAGCGCCAGCACAGCATAGGGGGTCAGATCAATGACGAATTCCAGGATCCTGTAAACGATCTTCTGGAGCGCATCGATCAGCTTTTTGAAGGAGACCACACTTTCCTCGCCCTCACGCGATGCCACACTGATGTAAGCCAGCGCGATCGCTGCGGCAATGATGATGATCCCCACGATGTTGTTGCTTGCAATGTCCCCCACAATATTGGAAGGAAACAGCCCCAGCAAAACCTCTCCAAAGGACTTTTTCAGGTCGCCGTAAGCAGAAACCGTGGAATCGCTGACTGCGGCAATATCCTTGAACACAGCCGACGCATCCCAAAGCTTGAAAATAAGACCGCCAAGCAGGCTCAGCACGATAGCGGCCGCAGCAGACAGCAATAGCCAGAAAACCGACCGAACACCGATGGTTTTGACCGCCTTTTGATTTTTCAGGGATACAAAACCCGATATGATGGAGATGAGAATGACCGGTGCCGCCAAAGCGGTGATAATATTCACATAAATATCTCCGATCAGCTCGACCCAGACAAGATATGTATTGTTTTCGGATGCAAAGACAATGCCGACCACCGCACCCAAAACCAGTGCCAGCAGAATGACAAGCGTCCAATTGATTCTATCCGAAAGATAATGGATCAGCACAAACAGCAGCGCAACGATCGCCAGTGCAAAAAGTGCGATCCAATTGGTGCTTACTAAAAATTCCATAACGGACCTCCTGTGAATATTCAAAGATTTTACAAATCAATCCGTATTCAACATCGTCCGCATCGAAAATTACTTCTGACCAAAGTCTCAAAATAGTTTTTCATGTGATTTCCTTTACTGTATATTCTCTACTGCTTGCTTCAGATTTTCCAAAGCCTGCTTCAAAGTGCTTCGGGGGCAGGCAATGTTGATCCTTTCAAAGCCGCTACCGCCCGCACCGAAAATGTATCCGTCATCGGTCCAAAGCTTTGCCTCGTCCTGGATCAGTTGCTTCAGTTGTCTGTCTGTAAGATTCAAGGCACGGCAATCCAACCAGATCAGGTAGGTCCCCTGGGGCTCGATCAGCTTGATCTGCGGAATATGCTCCCGCAGGTACGCACGGACAAACGAAAGATTTTCGGCAAGATACCGCTTCAGCTCATCCAGCCATTCGGCACCGTATGTATAGGCAGCCTGACAGGCAATCAAGCCCATCACGTTGGATTGACTGTAGCCCTGTGCGTCCAATTCCTTGGTGAATTTTCTGCGCAACGAATCACTGTAAATATAAGTATTTGCAATATGCAATCCCGCCAGATTAAAGGTTTTGGTGGGTGCAGTGCAAACGGCACAGCTCTCTTCAAATCGCTCCCCCAGGGTTGGGTATGGGATATGCCGATTCCCTTCGTATACAAAGTCACTGTGGATCTCATCCGAAATGACGAATACGCCGTGTCTGATGCAGATCTCACCCATGCGGATCAGCTCCTCCCTTGTCCACACACGCCCCACGGGATTGTGCGGATTGCACAGGATAAAGAGCTTTACATCGTTTTGGCAAATTTTTCTTTCAAAATCCGTGTAATCGACGGTGTAATAACCGTTCTCGTTTTTCAGCTCGCTTACAATAAGCCTTCTGCCATTGTCGGTAACGATTTGCGAAAAGGGGTAATAAACAGGCTGACAGATGATGACGGCATCACCGATATGAGTCAGCGCCCTGATGAGCGCACCGATGGAAAAAACGACGCCACAGGTCTGCACGAATCTCCGCCCGTCCACGTTCCATCCGTGTCGGGAGGAAAACCAATTTTCCAGCGCCCCGAAATAGTCCTCCTTGGGCTCGGAATAACCGAAAATACCGTGCTCGGCCTTTTTCTTCAGAACCGACACCACCTCGTCCGGCACGCGGAAATCCATATCCGCCACCCACAAAGGGATCAGACCGTCGGGTCTCCCACGCTCCCCGGCAAAATCGTATTTCAGGCTATTGGTATTTCGCCGATTATAGATTTTATCAAAATCGTATTTCATGATTCAAATGCCTGCCTTAAATCTTCCATCAAATCGTGTTCGCTCTCAATGCCTACCGAAATACGCAGGAATCTGTCGTTGATTCCTCTCTCCAATCGCTCCTGCTCGGGAACGTCGGCGTGCGTCTGGCGCATGGGGTAGGTCATCAGGCTTTCCACGCCACCCAGGCTTTCGGCATATTGAAAGACCCGGATCCCGGAAAGGATCTGCTCGGCAAGTGCTCTGCTTTCCACCTCAAACGAGATCATACCGCCAAAGCCCGTCGACTGCTTTTTGGAGACCGCATACCCTTTATGATCTGCAAAGCCAATGTAATAGACCTTTTTGACTTCCTCTCTACATCGCAGCCATTTTGCAATGCTTTGTGCATTGGCACTGATCCGATCCATCCGCAAGGGCAAGGTCTTGATACCTCTCTCGATCAAAAAGCTGTCAAAAGGAGAAAGGGCCGCGCCGATGGTTTTGTAAACATAAGCGATCTTCTCTGCCAGCTCTTTCGTTTTGACAACGGCAAAGCCCGCCAGCGTATCATTATGTCCGCCCAGATATTTTGTCCCGCTGTGAATGACGATATCGGCACCCAGGTCAAGGGGCTTTTGATAGTACGGGGTCAGGAATGTATTATCCACGATCAGGAGCAATCCGTGCCGATGTGCAAGGCTTGAAAGCGCCGCAATATCCGAAACATACATAAGCGGATTGCTGGGCGTCTCTACAAAAATAGCCTTTGTGTGTTCACCGATCAATGCTTCCACCGAAGGGATATCACCTGTATCGGCAAAATCAAACTGCATCCCCTCGGCGGTATTGATCTTACGGAAGAGTCGCAGGCTGCCGCCGTACAGATCCGCAGAGGCGATGACATGATCCGAAACGGAAAACAGCTTCATCACTGTGGAGATCGCCGCCATCCCGGAGGAAAAAGCAAATGCCGCCACACCGTTTTCCAGTGCGGCTACCGTTTTTTCAAGATGCGCTCTTGTAGGGTTGGAAAGTCGGGAGTAGCTGTATTCGGAAGCCTCTTCTATGCTACCGTGCGCAAATGTTGCCGATTGATAGATCGGTGTCGTAATGGCTCCGTAATGGTTCCCTTTATCGTGATTCGCGTGCAAGCACAGAGTATCAAATTCCATCGTTTCTCTCCTCGGCATCAGCGTATTTACTACCTTTGAAGTATGTAAATATTATACTTCCAAACTGCCTTTCTGTCCAATACAGCCTACATATACCGAGATATAGATTTTACCTATAAATAAGGTGATGGGCTACCACACTTACGGTAACCCATCACCTTATTCGGCTGTTTTTGTTAAATGAACAGACTCATGTTGGACTGTTCACCCGAGCCAAGGAAGGTCGCAACTCCGCCCAGCTCCACGCCGTCAATCAATTCCTCTTGCTTGATCCCCATGATATCCATAGACATCTGGCAGGCCACAAGACGCACACCGTGATCAATGGCGTTTTGGATCAGCTCCTCCAGAGAGGAGACGCCCTTGCTCTTCATGACGGCCCGGATCATTTTCGCACCGGCGCCGCACATATTCATTCTGGAAAGTCCCAGCTTTTCGGTACCCCTCGGCATCATAAAGCCGAACATCTTTTCAATGAATGATTTTTTGACCTTGACCTTCTTGGGCTTTCTTAAAATATTCAGCCCCCAGAAGGTGAAGAAGATCGTCACCTCTCTGCCCATGGCGGCGGCACCGTTGGCCATGATGAAGGCCGCGATGGTCTTATCCAGATCACCGCTGAACACAACAAAGGTTTTACCGTCGGGCAGTACCGCAACATCCGCATCGGGCTTTTTCCGTTTCTCGATGGTCGCCCGGATCAAGCCGGGCTTGACCTCCAGCTTTTCCAGATGATTCCCCGTCCGCTGACACCATACGGCAATGTCGGAAGCAAAGGAATCCTCGGTGGCCTCCACATATACCCTTTGTCCCTCGGGCAATTCCTTGATCGCATCCGCGACCTTTACGATGGGGCCGGGACATTTCAGCCCTTTAGCATTGATCTCCACAGGCTTTGCATTTGCAAGCTGCTCTTTATAAGCCTTGAAGCCGCCCACCAGATTATAAACATCATAACCCCGATCGGCAAGGATCTCGGCAACCTCCTCGCTCCAGTCCCCGGTGCGGCAAAAAACATACACCGGCAGATCCTTGGGCACGTCGTCAAGACGCCTGCTGATCTGTGAAAACGGAATGTTGATCGCACCGTCGATGCCCGAAACCAGCACCTCGGCCTCTTCTCTCAGATCCAACAATGTCACCTTGGAAAAATCCAGCTTGACAAACTCTTCTGCGGAAATGCTTTTGACTTCAAATTCTTCCGTTTCGTTGCCGATACTCATACTCATACCTCACTATCTGTTGTTTGCGAGAGATCGTTTATACTTTTTAAATACTCCGACGCTGATATGGCGGCATTTGCCCCGTCCGCAACCGCCGTGACCACCTGACGCAGCCTTTTGGTTCGTACATCCCCCGCCACAAATAAGCCCGGAGCGTCGGTCTCCCCGGTCTCGTCCGCAACCGCATAGCCATTTGGATCCAAGCGAACAAGATGCTTCAGCATCCCGGATTGGGGGATCATGCCGACAGCAACGAAAACACCGTCAACCGAGAGCCTTCTGCCGTTGTCAAGCATTACGGCTTCCACCTGACTCTCCCCTGTGATCCCGGTCACATTTGCCGATAAGATCACCTCGATATTGGCCCTGGCCTTTACTCTGCGCACGCTTTTCTCCGCGCCACGGAACGCATCTCTTCTGTGAATCAAATAGACCTTCCCGGCTATATCCGACAGGTAGAGCGCGTCGTCAAGTGCCGTATCGCCGCCGCCCACCACAGCAACTGTTTTACCCTGATAGAATGAACCGTCACACAAAGCGCAGAAGGACACACCGTTCCCCGTGAATTTTTCTTCACCCGGAACATGCAACCTTCTGTGCACGGCGCCTGCGGCATATATGATGGCTTTGGAGCTGATCGACTCGCCATTTTCAAGCCTTGTGATCCAATGGCCGTTTTGTGGCTTTATATCGGTAACGGATGCTTCATAGAATTCCGCGCCGAATTTTTCCGCATCCTGCCTGAAGGCCTCACCGATATCATAGCCGCTTTTTCCCGCAAGGCCGATATAATTGTCAACCTGCGCGCTCTCCGCGATCTGTCCGGTACCCAAATACTCCTTTTCGACTACCAAAACATCCAGGTTGGCTCTTTTGGCATACAAAGAGGCAGAAAGCCCTGCCGGGCCACTGCCTATGATCAATAAATCTCTCATTCTCTACTCTTTACTTTTCCGATACTCCTTCAAGCGAAAATGCCTCACCCTTCCACGATCAGCTCTTCTTTTGTGGCATCCGTGCCCTCGATATGAAACGAGTTCAGCACGGGCCGATCCTTTTCCGCAAGGGAAAGGATCAAATAGCTTGCATTCTTGTCGTAGGCAAGCCGCTTATCCTCGGCCGAAGGTCTTGACGGTGTTTCGGGATGTGAGTGCCAGTTTCCGAGAGGAAGGTAGCCGTTGCTTCTCATATCCTTGATGGCCGCCAGCTGTTCTTTGGGATCCAACGAAAAATGCTCGTTGGATCCGTCTGTATTCGTAAGCAAATAGACCTTTTCGATCTGTTTATCCGCTCCGTCGATCTTGCCTGCGATCAGTCCGCAGGCTTCGTTTGGAAGCTGCGCGATGGCATGATCGACGATTTTCTGATAATCTTTTTTCGAGATCCGAATCATCGTTGGCACAGCTCCTTATACACCGTCGCATTCGGCCTGCTCGTAATCGATCAGCTTTGTAATGGTGGGCTCTGTTCCGCATACCGCGCAATGACCGTCTGCCTTGGGCAGCTTCACCTTGTGGAAATTCATCCTGATGGCATCAAAGGTCAGCAAGGAGCCGGTAAGCAGCTCTCCCACGCCGGTAATGTATTTGATGGCCTCCATGGCCTGAAGGCTGCCGATGACACCGCCCATCGCACCCACGACACCTGCCTGCTTACAGGTCGGTACCGCATCCTTGGGCGGCGGATTCTTGAATACGCAACGGTAGCAGGGACCCTGCCCCGGCACATAGGTCATCAGCTGGCCCTTGAAGCGAATGATCCCCGCATGGGAAAAGGGCTTCTTTGCCATGACACAGGCATCGTTGATCAGGAATTTCGCGGGAAAATTATCGGTTCCGTCAATGATAAAATCATAATCCTTGATCAGCTCCAAAATGTTTTCCGAGGTGACAAACTCATGATAGGTATTGACCGTGACATCGGGGTTCATTTTGTTCATGGTTTCCTGGGCAGACTGCACCTTGGGCTTGCCCACATCATCCGTGGCATGAATGATCTGTCTTTGCAGGTTGGAAAGATCCACCTCGTCGGCATCGGCGATGCCGATGGTTCCCACACCCGCCGCGGCAAGATACATAGCCGCAGGTGCACCGAGTCCCCCGGCACCGATAATCAGCACCCTTGCGTTAAGGAGCTTTTTCTGCCCCTTTACGCCGATCTCCTTCAAAATGATATGTCGCGAATAACGCTCCAGCTGTTCATTAGAGAAAGCCATTACCGACCACCCCCCATAAAATACAGAAATTCAACGGTATCTCCGTTCTTTAACCGATACGTGGCAAAATCTCCGCTCTTTGCAAACGCATCATTGACCGAAACCGATACATACTGAGGATTTTCCACATTTTCCTGTTCGATCAGCTCCGCTATCGTCAATCCTTCCTTGACCTCTTTTTGTTCGCCGGCTACTGTAATCTTCATGTTCTCACCTCACTTTGCATCACGGTTGGCTTCAATGACCTTCTCCAGGTCCTCTTTCTTTCTGATACCCGAAAAGCGATCCGCAATTTCGCCGTCCTTGAATAGCAGAAAGGTCGGAGTGGAGCGAATCTGATATTCTTCTACCAGCTTTTTCTCATATGCCACATTGACCTTGGCAATATAAAGTTCCTCCGGGTACCGCTCTTCAAGCGCCGCAAGGATCGGCGACATCCGCTTACACGGAACACAGCTGTCCGAATAAAAATCAACAAGCGCCAAGCCGGAAAAAGCGATGACTTTTTCCTGAAAATCGTCATAGGTCACTCTTTCGGCCATTTTCAATCACCGACCTTTCTCACGATTAGATCGTATGTCCCATCTGCATTTCCAATGAGATCCAGGATATCATGCCCCTCCTCCTTCAGGCTTCTGGGCACATTATCGGCGGGTTCACCACCGTTCATGTGCACCCTGAGCACTTCTCCCTCCTCAAGCTCATCAAGCGCGACCTTTGCTTTCACAAAGGTAACGGGACAGTTGACGTCGGTAATATCCACAGTGTCATTGATCTGATATTCTGCCATGTTCTCTCCTCCGTTATTTTATAGTGATCTGAGTACCCTTGCCAGGGTATCTATATCCTCAAAAGAATTGTACAATGCCAGGGTGGGCCGCACAACGCCTTCCAACCCGTAATGACGCAGGATCGGCTGTGCGCAATGATGCCCTACGCGTACGGCAATTCCGTTCTGATCGAGCTTTTGACCTACGGCGTCATTGGAGATCCCGTCGATCACAAAGGACAGGGCGCTGGATTTATTCCGTGCCGTTCCAATCAGATGAAGGCCCTTGATCTTGCCCAGCTCCTTCATACCGTAGCTGACAAGCTCATGCTCATATTTGCTGACTGCCTCCATACCGATCCCGTTCAGGTATTCAAGGGCCGCACCAAGCCCCACTGCATCGCCGATGCTCCCTGTTCCCGCCTCAAATTTGTTGGGTGCGGGATTGTACACGGTTCTTTCAAAGGTCACATCCTTGATCATGTTGCCGCCGCCGTGATAGGGCTTTGCTTGCTCAAGGACCTCTTTTTTGCCGTATACGGCGCCGATGCCGGTAGGAGCATAGATCTTATGCCCCGAAAATACGAACCAATCGGCATCCAAAGCACTGACATTCACCGGAATGTGCGCCACGGACTGTGCACCATCGATCAGAATGCGGACGCCGTGCGCGTGAGCAATGGCAATCAGCTCGGCCACCGGCGTAATGGTTCCCAGAACATTGGAAACATGCGTTACCGAAACGAACCTTGTTTTCTTGGTAAACAGCTTTTCGTATTCCGAAAGGATCAGCTGTCCCGATTCATCGACGGGAATGACCTTGATCACCGCTCCGGTCTCCTGGGCGATAAGCTGCCATGGAACGATATTGGCATGATGCTCGAGCAGAGATACGATGATCTCATCACCGGGCTGCAGTAACGGCTTTACATAGGAGTGCGCCACCAAATTGATACCCTCGGTGGTTCCTCTGACAAAAACGATATTGTCCTTGGAGGGGGCACCTATAAAATCCGCTACGGTCTGTCTTGCCTTCTCATAGGCATCGGTGGATTTTGCCGCCAGTGTATGGGCACCTCTGTGCACGTTGGAATTCTCATGCTCGTAGTAATAGCTGAGCCTGTCAATCACCTGCCTGGGGCGTTGGGTGGTGGCTCCGTTATCCAACCAGATCAGCGGATGACCGTTGACGGTCTCCTGCAAGATCGGAAAATCCCGACGAATCTGCTCCAGCGTTTTGGTGCCGATCACGATCTGACTGTTGTTTTTCTGGCCGCCTACGGCTTTGGGGTCGCTCCCCTCCCGATCCTTTTCGGGAATCACATTGTGATCATCGGCAGTGGTGCGCGCCTGTACCTTTGCGTCGGCATCTGCCTGCTGCTGTGAGATCACCCGGGGAGCATAACCGGTGCTCCGGCTTCTCTCGGGCTCTGCATATGCATATGCCGCCGTATGATCCTCCAACGCGCGATAAGCACCGCCAACATCCGTAAGAACGGGATACTCGGCCGCAACATGGGACAATGCATCATACTGCAATTCCCGCTCCGGGTCCCCGAGAATATCCTCGAGGTCCTGTACCCGGAACGCTTGTGCGGCCTTTTTTGCGGCGTGATCGATCACACCCGTATCTCCGGTGGCCACAAGCTTTTCGATGCCGTCCGCACACACCTCCGGCTGGAAAGGACTTGCGTCAAGGTCGGGATACAATTGGTTGGCCAATGCTTCCAATTCCGATTCTGAAGGCAACCCGGGGTAGATGGCATTCCCTTCAAAATTATTCGTAGTCATAGTACTCGCCTACCTCAACATCCTCAAGCACCGCAATGGCATCATCCGCAAGGATGGCGGCCGAGCAATACAGGGACAGCAGATAAGATGCAACGCCCTTGTCGTCAATTCCTCTGAATCTGACAGACAGGCCTCTGGACTGCTCGTTCTTCATACCGGCCTGATAAAGTCCGATGACGCCGCGCTTGGCTTCGCCGGTACGGATCAGCAGGATGTTGGTCTTACCGCTCTGGCTCTTGGGATTCTTCAGCCCGTCTACCAGCAGCTTATCGGTAGGAATGATCGGGATCCCTCTCCAAAGAATGAAGGTACCGCCGGCGATATTCGCAGTCACGGGCGGAACGCCTCTCTTGGTGCATTCCCTCTCAAAGGCGGCAATGGCTCTGGGGTGAGCCAGGAAGAAGGAGGGCTCCTTCCAGACCTTGGTGATCAGCTCATCCAGATCATCGGGGGTGGGGGCACCGGTGCGGGATTGAATCCGCTGGGATGCGGGAACATTTTTGAGAAGACCGTAATCGTCGTTGTTGATCAGCTGGCTTTCCTGTCTCTCGCGCAGGCTCTCGATCGCCAGGGCAAGCTGCTCCTTGACCTGGTCATAGGGGGCGCTGTATACATCCTCGATGGCGGTATTGACATTGATGATCGTGGAAATGGAATTCAACCGATACTCTCTGGGCTCTTCCTCATACTCTATGTAGCCGTCCGGAACAATATCGGATTTTTTGGTCTGGCTGCACAACACATCCAGGGGCGTTTCGCCCTCCACAACTCTGTTCACACGGTAGATACCGGTCTCCAGGCCCTTGAATTCCAGCAGCTTGGTCAGCCACTTGGGAGTAAGAGCACCGTACTGGGGCTTGGTCTTGGTTACGTTCGTCAGATTATAGGCCGCGCGTGCGCCCAATGCCTTAATTGCTTGTTCTTCTTTTGCCATGTTCGTAATCTCCTGTTTTTCTATAGATTTTTGTTTATGTGAAAATTTTCTCGTATTATATCGCGGTTGCTCTGCGCTTAAAATAAAGAAAACTTACAACCATGCACCCTCGTGCGAGAAGATGATGTTTTTTGCCGACTCAATGCCGCCCTTTAAGCTATACATGGGGCCCTTATACCCCGCTTCTCTCAATGTATTGATGGCCAAAATGCTTCTTTTGCCTTCTTTGCAAATAAAGACGGTGTCCACCTCGGGGTCGAGCTCCTTTTGCCGCCTTGAAAGCTGTCCGATGGGGATGACGATCGCTCCCGCAAAACGGTGTATTGCCCTCTCATGGGGCTCTCTGACATCCACAATGGTGATGGGGTCGCCCTTTTCGATTCTTGCGACCAGCTCCTCGGCCTCGATCACATCCACGGGAATCTCATCCTCCTGCGGCTTCAATCCGCAAAAATCCTCATAATCAAAGTCTTCGATCTCTGTGATGGTCGGTTCCTTCCCGCAGATCGGGCAATGCGCATTCTTGTGTATTTTCAGAACGGACGTGTGAAGATTCCATGTGTCCGCCACAAGTAATTTGCCGATCAGGCTTTCCCCGCCGCCAACGATCAGCTTCAGTACCTCATTTGCCTGCATACTGCCGATGATCCCGGGCAAGGGACTGATCACTCCGCCCTCGGCACAGGTGGGAACCAGGCCCGCAGGCGGCGGTGACGGAAACTGACATCGGAAGCAGGGCCCCGACTTGGCGTCAAAAACGCTGACCTGCCCTTCAAATTGGTACATTGCGCCAAATACCACCGGCTTTCCTTGCAACACGCAAGCATCGTTGATCAGGTACCGGGACTTGTAATTGTCGGTGCAATCCACCACAATGTCATATGCCTCGATCACGTCCGCAATGCGACTTGCCTCCAGCTTTTCGTTGACCGTTTCCACTCTGATTTTGGGATTGATGGCTCTGACCGTATCCTTTGCGGATGCGGTCTTGGGGCGGTGGACATCCCTTGTGCCGTGAATGACCTGACTTTGCAGATTGCCCAAGGAGACCTCATCGAAATCGGCAAGACCGATCGTACCCACACCGGCCGCCGCCAGATACTGCACAACGGGCGAGCCCAGGGCCCCCAAGCCGATGATCAGGACCTTTGCCGCTTTGATCCGCTTTTGACCCTTGACTCCGATATCCCGCAGCATCAGATGCTTGTTAAAGCGTTCGATCTCCGCATCGTCAAGCGAAATTTCTTTTCTCCGCTCGTCACTGATCACGCTCTCGGTCGGTGCGCCCCCCGCAATAACGGGTAAAAGCAAGATACGGTCAGTCGCCTCCAGCGCGGTATCCCACGCCGATTCTTCCGAAATCCCGACGTCGTTTACAAAAACGCTGACAAAGGGGCGAAGCCTTCCGTTCTCCTCAAACAAGGCGTTTTTGCTGTCGGGGTACTCGTCCTGTAAGCGCTGGAGGGCTTCACGGATCGTCGTCCCCTCCACCACAATCTCGGCCTTGCGATTTGTGAATGTTCTTAATGTTGCTGATATATATATCGGGATCTGCATTTGGACATTCTCCTTGTATGATGATTTTTTCTCCCCTTACCCGGGTGCTTGCCTGCGTGCCTTTTTCAAAGCAGGCCATACGGACGCATACACCGTCCCTTACGGAAATCACAGGGTACGAATAGCCGGCGATCATATAAGCCGCATCTGTCCTTGAAGCGATGGCCTCATGGTCGGGATGCGAATGATAAAACCCAACGATTTCAAGCCGCTCCCGTTCTGCTGACAGCTCTATCCTTGCAATTTCAAGGGGATCGATGCGAAACCGTGTGGTTTTTTGCTTTACGTTACCCCTGTTTTCAACGGGGAGCACCCGATATACGGTTCGTCTCTCGCCCTCCCGCTTGCCAAGCAGGATGCCGCAACACTCCTCGGGGTATGCCGCTTGCGCGCAAAGGCAAAGCGTTTTCACTGTCTTTTTATCGAAAATAAGCATATGCTCCCATTCCGTCACAAGCAAAAAGCCGAAGGCTTCTATAGATGCTCTCTATAAAAACCTCCGGTTTTCCGGTCAGCTTTTCAATCTGATTTTATCGGTTTTCTCGATCTGGATGACCCTTCCGTCCTGAACGATCAGGGTTACGGTTCCGTATTTCATTTCTCTGATCAGATCTTCTGTGATCTCCAGATACTGTTCTCTTTTTGTCTCATCTGTTTTGGGCACACCCATCACCTCCGCACCGCTCAAAAGGAGATAGAATTTATCTCTCTTTATTATATACTTATTATACTACCGGCAGTGCCGTTCGTCCAATACATGATAAGTATACCGAGTTATAGATTCAACCTATAAAAAGCAACGCCGTACCATTCATCACAAATGGTACGGCATCGCTTCACCCCTCATTGGGTCTATCGCATTGCTTCAGATACTGCCTGATCTCCTCAATATAAAGCTCCCCCATACGGCTGAGCGGCATATTCTTTTTGGTAATATAACCGATCACCATGCGATCGGCATTTTCCGAATCCTCATGCTCAAACGGGACGGCAATATAATCGGTACCGTTCAATTCCTCGCAGATGATGCCCGAGCAAAGGGTGTAGCCATTCAGCCCGATCATCAGATTGAGCATGGTGGCACGGTCGTTTGCCTTGATGGTTCTGGCATACTCGTTGGTGCTGAGTATTTCCTCGGCAAAATAGAACGAGCTGTTATCGCCCTGCTCAAAGGACAAGCACGGGTACTCGTTCAGCTGCGCAAACCGTATGGACCTGTTCTTGGCCAGCGGATGCCCCCGCCAGAGATAGACATAGGCATCGCACGCGGTCAGCTCATGGAACTCCAGATCCTTGGTGTGCAGCAGCTTGGTGATGGCCATACGGTTGAAATCGCTCAAATAAATGATCCCGATCTCGCTTTTGGCGGTGCTGACATCCTCTATGACCTCTTTGGTCTTGGTTTCTCTGATAGCAAATTCGTATTCCGCGGTGTTGAATTTCTTCACCATTTCCACAAAGCTCTTTACCGCAAAGGAATAGTGCTGTGTGGAGATACCGAACTTCTTTTTGAGCGTACCGTTCTTTCCGTATTTTTCCAAAATCGAGTCATATTGCTGATACAGCTGACGGGCATACAGTACAAACTCTGCCCCGTCATTGGTCAGCGTCACCCCTCTGCCGCTTCGGTGAAAAATGGTGATTCCCAGCTCCTTTTCCAGCTCCTTGATCGAGCTGGTCAATGAAGGCTGTGCCACATATAAAAGCTCCGAGGCCTTGTTTAACGAGCCTGTCTCGGATATGGTGATCACATAATGTAATTGCTGTATTGTCATAACGATGCATCCAAAAATGAAATATCGATCCCGTTGGAGCCGTTTGCCCCATCACGCATCAGATCCTTGATGGTAATGCTGTCGAAATAGCCGTCTATCAGATGTTGCAGATTCTTCCACATGGAGATCGTACGGCACTGATCCGCTTTCCCACATGGCTCCGCCCCGCACTCCAGACAGGCCACGGGGGCAAGATCTCCTTCTGCCAGGCGCAGGATCTCACCGACGGTATATGCCTCGGGCTTACGTGTCAGGCGGTATCCACCGCCCTTTCCGTGAACCCCCTCCACAATGTGATTTTGCGCCAGCACCGATACGATACGCTCCAGATACTTAAAAGGGAGATCTTGCCGCTCTGCCACAGCTTTCATGGGAACATAGGAACCGTTGCCGTTTTCCGCAAGATCGATCATAATACGCAGCGCATATCTCCCCTTTGTCGATATTGTCATATATGACTCCCTTCTTTCCGTTTTAAATATAAATTTTCAACCCTGCGGCTCAAAACGGGTCAGATCCTTGATCACCGCACCGGCGATGATCAGCCCCACAACAGACGGTACAAAGGCGTTACTGCCCGGCACCTGTCTGCGTTGGGTACACTTTCTCACCGTGCCGGGCGGACAAATGCAATGGGTGCGACAGCTGATCGCCATGTCGTCGATGGGCTTTAAGGGCTTTTCCTTGGAATAAACGACCTTGAGCCTTTTGATCCCTCTGCGTTTCAACTCGTAACGCATGACCTTGGCAAGGGGGCAGACCGATGTCTTGTAGATATCCGTAACCTCAAAGGCCGTGGGGTCCACCTTGTTGCCCGCCCCCATGGAGCTGATGATCGGTGTTCCAGCGGCATCGGCTTGCATCACAAGGGCGATCTTTCCCGTCACGGTATCGATGGCATCCACCACATAGTCATACAGAGAAAAATCAAATTGTCCTGCCGTTTCGGGTGTGTAAAAGGTCTTGTAGGTGCGAACCGTTACATCGGGATTGATCTCGGCAATGCGTTCGGCAGCCACATCCACCTTATATTTTCCAACCGTCTTTCTCGTGGCGTAAAGCTGGCGGTTGATGTTGGTCAGGCAAACCTTGTCGTCATCAATGAGGTCTACCGCCCCCACACCCGAACGAACCAGCGCCTCCACCGTATATCCGCCGACACCGCCGATCCCAAATACGGCAACACGGGCCTTGGCCAGCCTTTCCATGGCTTCCTTGCCGAATATCAGCTCTGTTCTTGAAAATTGATTCAGCATGTCTGTTATCCCAATATATCCAGAAGATTGTCTTGAATTTTCGCCGCCACATCAGGCTTGTTCATGGAGTACACATGCACATTGGTAATGCCGTTGGCAAACAGATCGATGATCTGATCGGTGGCATAAGCGATCCCCGCCTGCTTCATGGCCGCAGGTGAGGTGCCGAACTTATCCACAAGGCTTTTAAAGCGTTGGGGCATGAAAGAGCCCGATAGCTTTATGGCACGCTCCACCTGCTTGGCATTGGTGATGGGCATGATCCCCGGAATGACGGGAACCGTGATCCCCGCCTGACGAATCTTGTACAGGAAATTATAAAACAGATTATTATCAAAAAACATCTGCGTGGTGAGAAAGGAGCAGCCCGCGTCCACCTTTTCCTTCAGATAAGCGATATCCTGTGCCTGATTTTCACTTTCGGGATGGATCTCGGGATAGCAGGCACCGCCGATGCAAAAATCCGCGCCGCTTTCCCGCAGATCACGGATCAGCTCCACCGCGTGGCGGTACGCCCATTCCGAGCGGTCGCTTTTTTCAAGCTCGGGTGTCAGATCTCCGCGCAGTGCCATGACATTTTCAATACCCGCGGCTTTCATCTCGGCGATCTTCTGCCGTACCGTTTCTCTTGTGGAAGAGACGCAGGTCAGATGTGCCAGGGTCGGTACGCCGTAATGCTCCTTGATGTTTCTTGCGATCTCCAGAGTGTAACGGCTCGTCCCGCCGCCCGCACCGTATGTAACGCTCATAAACGACGGATGAAGAGTTGCGATCTCCTTTGTGGCCTGCCTTACGCTGTCAAATGCCGTATCGGTCTTTGGAGGAAACACCTCAAAGGAAAGGGACAGCTTACCGTTACTCAGAATTTCTGTCAGCTTCATAATAGTTTATCCTTTACTCAGTTTTTCACAACCGTTCCTCCGCCAAGAACGGTATCCCCGTCATAAAGCACTGCCGCCTGTCCGGGTGTGATGGCCCGTTGCGGCCGATCAAAGATGATGTGTACGGTATTTTGGCCGATGGCCGTCACGGTTGCCCACTGCTCGGGCTGACGGTAGCGTATCTTTGCCTTGCAACGAAAGCTCCCTTCGGGCGCCGAGCCGCTGATCCAGTGAAACGCAGAGACCTCCGTCTCTTTGCCGAACAGATCCGCATTGCGCCCCAAAACAACATCGCCGCTCTCCGGGCAGATCTCGCAAACATACAACGGCCGGGTATCCGATATTCCCAGGCCCCTTCTCTGCCCCAGGGTATAATGAATGATGCCCTTGTGACGGCCAAGCACATTTCCCTGCCTGTCAATAAAATTCCCGGGGACGGAGCTCTTTCCCGTATGCAGCTCGATCACGCGGGCATAATCGCCGTCTGGCACAAAGCAGATATCCTGACTGTCTGGCTTTTCCGCATTGACAAATCCGCTTGCCGCCGCCATGGCTCGCACCTCGGTCTTTTTGAGATCACCCAAAGGAAACACGGTATGGGCAAGCTGCTCCTGGGTCAGGGCATACAGCACATAGCTTTGATCCTTGGTTTCATCCAGGGCCTTTTTCAGCACGTATTTTCCGTTCTTTTCCCCGATCCTTGCATAGTGCCCCGTTACCATGACATCGCACCCCAGGATCTTGGCACGCTCGTACAATTTGTCGAACTTCATATAACGATTGCAGTCAATGCACGGATTGGGCGTGATCCCCTGTTCATAGCTCTCAATGAATTTGCGAATGACGGTATCGCGGAACTCCTTGGTAAAATTAAAAACATAAAAGGGCATCCCAAGCCCATAGGCAACGCTTCTTGCGTCCTCTACATCGTCCAAAGAACAACAGGTGCGGGAACGCCCGATTCCCGCATCCTCGTTTTCATAGAGCTTCATGGTGCAACCGATGCACGTGAAACCTCTGTCGGTCATCAGCTTTGCCGCCAGGGAGGAATCCACGCCCCCGCTCATTGCGATCAAAGCCTTTTTCATTGTCCCAGCCTCAGCATTTCGTCAATACATCTTCGGGCGGAGGAAATCAGCTCATCGGACATAACGATCTCTTCACCGCCGATCCCGTTGACGCAACGGTAGACATCCATCAGCGTGGTGGATGCCATGTTGTGGCAAACACAATCCTTGGAAAGCGGAACGAAGGTCTTTTCGGGACAGGAAAACTGAAGATGCTCCACGATGCTGTTTTCGGTTCCGATGATAAACCGACTGCCGCCGTCCCGCTTGGCATAATCCATAATTTCCGTGGTGCTTCCCACAAAATCGGCCTCAGCCACCACAGACGGGTGACACTCGGGATGTACAAGAAGCTTGGCACCGGGGTGAGCCCGTCTTGCCGCCTCCACCTCTCGCTTGGTGATGCGCAGATGCGTGGGACAGCCGCCTCTGACCAGCTCCAGCTTCTTTTCGGGCACCTGCTTTGAGATCCAGTCCCCCAGATTGCAATCGGGAACGAAAAGTATCTTTTCGTTGGGAATATTGCGAATGATCTTAACGGCGGAGGAGGAGGTGACGCAAACATCGCACACCGTTTTCAGCTCTGCGGTGGTATTGATATAGGCAACAACGGTATGATCCGGCAGTTCCTTTTTCATCTGACCGATCAAATCCGCATCCATCTGGTCTGCCATGGGGCACCCGGCGATGGGATTGGCAAGAAGGACCTTCTTTCGGGGAGAAAGCATTTTGACGGTCTCCGCCATAAAGCGCACACCGCACATGATAACAGTCTGCGCATCGGTTTGTGCCGCCTGCTTGCTCAGGCCAAAGGAATCACCCACATAGTCGGCCACCTCCCAGATATCCTGCCGCTGATAGGCGTGTGCCAGGATACAAATGTTCCTTTCCTTTTTCAATCGGAGAATCTGCTCCTGTATTTCCCGGACGATCATATCAAACCCCGCAACAGTGCCCGCAGCTCTCGCAATCCGGGAACAGCTTGTGATCATACTCGATACCGTTTTTGTCGTAGTAATCCTTCAGAGCCGCCTTGATGGCCTCCTCGGCCAGCACCGAGCAGTGCAGCTTATGGGCAGGGAGGCCGTCAAGGGCCTCTACAACAGCTTTATTGGTCAGCTCCAGCGCTTGCGAAACCGGCTTGCCCTTGATCAGCTCGGTGGCCATGGAGCTGGATGCGATGGCAGAGCCGCATCCGAAGGTTTCAAACTTGACATCTTCAATGATATCGTTCTTGATCTTCAAGTAGATCTTCATGATATCGCCGCATTTGGCGTTGCCGACCTCACCCACACCGTCGGCATCCTCGATGACGCCCACATTGCGGGGATTGCGGAAATGATCCATTACTTTTTCACTGTATAATGCCATGATATTTTCCCTCACTTAATGATAAATTCTTTCTTGCCGCTGACAAGATCGCGCCAGATAGGCGAAATACCGCGCAAGTATTCTACAACTTCCTTTACCGCCTTGACGATATCATCGATCTCCTCCTCGGTATTCTCCTCCGAAAGGCTGAGCCGCAGAGAGCCGTGGGCGATATCGTGCACGCGACCGATGGCCAGCAGCACGTGGCTTGGATCAAGGGACCCCGAGGTGCACGCAGAACCGGATGAAGCGCAAATGCCCTTATCATCCAACAGTAACAGCAGGGATTCCCCCTCGATGCCCTCAAAGCAGAAGTTCACATTGCCGGGGAGTCTGCGCTTGGCATCGCCGTTCAGGATCGAATGAGGGATCTCGGAAAGCCCCGCAATCAGCTTGTCCCGCAAACGGATCAGCTTTTGCGCATTTTCATCGATATGGGCGCACGCCTCCTCCAGCGCCGCCGCAAGCCCCAT
The DNA here is from genome assembly GCA_017451735.1 of Clostridia bacterium. Taxonomy (GTDB): domain Bacteria; phylum Bacillota; class Clostridia; order Oscillospirales; family CAG-272; genus Firm-07. Next base: position 4,420 of record JAFTNU010000003.1, on the reverse strand, counting down.
GATGGCGGGGATATTTTCGGTTCCGGCGCGGTTTCCGCGCTCCTGCGCGCCTCCCTCGATCAAATTTGTCAGCAGGATGCCCTTTTTGGCGTACAAAACACCGATCCCCTTGGGGCCGTGGAACTTATGCGCGGACAGGGAAAGCATATCGATATTCTGCTTCTGCACATCAATCGGCAAATGCCCTGCAGCCTGCACCGCATCGGTGTGAAACAGTACGCCCTTTTGGCGGCATACCGCCCCGATCTCGGCGATGGGCTGGATGGTTCCGATCTCATTATTGGCATACATCACGGTCACAAGACAGGTCTCCGGACGAATGGCATCCTCCACCTGCTTTGCGGTGATCAACCCGTTTTCGTGCACATCAAGAAGGGTGATGTCAAAGCCCTCCTTTTTCAGCTTTTCCAACGTATGCAGAACCGCGTGATGCTCAAAGGCAGTGGAAATAATGTGCTTTTTCCCCTTTTTTTCTCCCAGGCGTGCGGCGGATACGATCGCCTGATTATCCGCCTCGCTGCCACCAGAGGTAAACGTGATCTCACGCGCCATACAGCCAAGGCACCTTGCAATGCGCTCCCGTGCATTGACCAACGCCTCGGAAGCCCGCTGCCCCTCACTGTGAAGACTGGAGGGATTGCCGTAAATGCCATCCATATAGGGAAGCATGGCATGGATTGCCGTCTGACTCATTTTTGTGGTTGCGGCATTATCTACATATATTCTTCTACATCCGTCCGAACCGTTCATTTTAAGCCTCCTTTTCGATAGAACGCATGGCCAGAATGGTCCCGGTGATCAGATCATCCAGCGTCCAACCGAGCATCTCCGCTCCCCGCTCGATGACCTCCCTCGAGCAGCCTGCGGCAAAATTCAAATTTTTGTATTTCTTCTTTACGGATTTCAGCTCCAGATCGTCAACGCTTCCCGAAGGGCGCATGATGGCGACTGCGCCGATGAGGCCCGTCAGCTCGTCTACTGCGTAAAGCACCTTTTCCATCTCATGCTCGGGCTTGATATCCACGGTCAGAGCATAGCCGTGGCTGGCTGTGGCGTGGATCACGCTTTCGTCCACCCCGCGGCTGCGCAAAAGCTCCTGCTCCTTGATGCAGTGGCTGTCGGGATATGCTTCAAAATCAAGGTCGTGCAAAATACCGACCGTCTCCCAAAAATCCGCCTCGTCTCCGTAGCCCAGCTCCCGGGCATACCATCGCAGAACGCCACCCACTGTTTTTCCGTGCTTCAAGTGAAATTCACCCTTGTTGTATTCCTTTAATAATTCAAATGCTTCATTGGGTGTCGGTATCATTTATTTTCTCCTCATATATTTCACACAATGACCGTTTTCGTAAAATCACCGGCACCCGCGCATACAGGTACCGGTGACTATTTTCATCTTACTCTGCAAAAAGCGGCGTGGAAAGATATCTGTCGCCCGTATCGGGGAGCAAAACCACAATGGTCTTTCCCGCGTTTTCGGGACGCTTGGCAAGCTCGATGGCGGCATAGGTTGCCGCGCCCGAGGAAATGCCCACCAGTACGCCTTCGCTCTTGCCAATCAGCTTACCTGTGGCAAAAGCATCCTCATTAGAGACGGGAATGATCTCGTCATACACCTTTGTGTTAAGAACATCGGGAACAAATCCTGCACCGATGCCCTGAATCTTATGGGGACCGGCGACACCGGTAGAAAGCACCGCAGAGGAGGCGGGCTCGACGGCCACCACCTTAACACCGGGCTTTTTGGATTTGAGATATTCACCCACACCGGTCACGGTACCGCCCGTGCCCACGCCTGCTACAAAGATATCAACCTTTCCGCCGGTATCCTCATAGATCTCGGGGCCGGTATGCTCTCTGTGCGCCTTGGGGTTGGCGGGATTGACGAACTGGCCGGGAATAAAGCTGTTGGGGGTCTCCTTGGCAAGCTCTTCGGCCTTGGCAATGGCACCCTTCATGCCCTTGGCGCCCTCGGTCAGAACCAGCTCTGCGCCGTAGGCCTTCATCAGCTGTCTGCGCTCCACAGACATGGTCTCCGGCATGACGATGATGATCTTATAGCCTCTTGCCGCCGCCACCGATGCAAGACCGATGCCGGTATTGCCCGAGGTGGGCTCGATGATCACCGATCCGGGTTTTAATTTGCCCGACGCCTCAGCCTCATCGATCATGGCCTTGGCGATTCTGTCCTTGACGGAGCCTGCGGGATTAAAATATTCGAGCTTTGCCAGGATTTTAGCCTTCAAGCCCTGTGCTTTTTCGATGTGAGTCAGCTCCAGAAGAGGGGTTCTTCCGATCAGTTGATCTGCGGATGTATAAATGTTAGCCATAGTTCAGCCCTCCTTTACTGCATCAAAGCCGCGCTGAAGATCGGCAATGATATCATCAATATGCTCGGTACCGATGGAAAGACGAATGGTATTCTGCTTGATGCCCTGGTCGATTAACTCCTCCTCGGTCAGCTGGCTGTGGGTAGTGGTGGCGGGATGGATCACCAGGCTCTTGACGTCGGCCACATTGGCAAGCAGAGAGAAAATCTGCAGGCTGTCGATAAACTTATGCGCTTCCTTCACGCCGCCCTTGATCTCAAAGGTGAAGATCGAAGCGCCGCCGTTGGGGAAATATTTCTGATAGAGTGCGTGATCGGGATGATCGGGCAGAGACGGATGGTTGACCTTTTCCACCTGCGGATGCTTGGAAAGGAATTCGACCACCTTTTTGGTGTTCTCCGCATGACGCTCCAGACGAAGAGACAGGGTCTCGGTTCCCTGCAAAAGCAGGAATGCCGCAAAGGGAGAGATGGTAGCACCGGTATCACGCAGCAGAATGGCGCGAATATAGGTGACAAATGCAGCGGGGCCCACTGCCTTGACAAAGGATACGCCGTGATAAGAGGGGTTGGGATCGGCAATAGCAGGATATTTGCCCGATGCCGCCCAATCGAATTTACCGGAGTCTACGATCACGCCGCCGAGCGTGGTGCCGTGACCGCCGATGAACTTGGTGGCGGAGTGCACCACAACATCCGCGCCGTGCTCGATGGGACGGATGAGATAAGGGGTACCGAAGGTGTTATCCACCACCAAAGGCAAACCATGCTTGTGCGCAAGCGCCGCCAGCGCATCGATATCGGGAATATCACTGTTGGGGTTACCCAGCGTCTCGATGTAAATGGCTCTTGTATTTTCCTTGATCGACGCCTCGACCTCGGCAAGATCGTGAATGTTGACGAAGGTTGCGGTGATCCCGAAGTTGGGAAGCGTGTGTGCCAGCAGATTGTAGCTGCCGCCGTAGATGGTCTTTTGCGCTACGAAATGACCACCGTTCTGTCCCAAAGCCTGCAGGGTGTAGGTGATGGCTGCGGCACCGGATGCCAGAGCCAGAGCGGCAACACCGCCCTCAAGAGCTGCAATTCTCTTTTCGAAGACGTCCTGCGTAGAGTTGGTCAGTCTGCCGTAAATGTTACCCGCATCGGCAAGACCGAAACGAGCGGCGGCATGGGCGGAATTGTGAAAAACATAGGAGGTGGTCGCGGAGATCGGTACTGCGCGGGCATCGGTGGCGGGATCGGCCTGCTCCTGGCCTACATGAAGCTGAAGTGTTTCAAATTTATAATTGTTAGACATGATATTTATTTCCTTTCGTGATTCAGAATATGTGTTGTTGTGTTGTTGTGTTGTTGTTTGCTACTTCAATTTTGCATGGATTCAACATCGACACATTCGCCCGAATCGGAAATTGGATCTGACGAGGCGTTCAAAATAGTTTTTCATAGCGAGTTACCTGCCTGTAAAATAATGAATCGGGAGACTCCGCATGAGCCTCCCGCGTCAAAAAGCAATGTCATATCGCAACGGTGTGCGAAGCAGTGTTTTTTGTCAGGGAGAACAGATCGGAATGAAGCATGCACAAAGCGGTGCACATACAACAGCATATGCACTGACAGTTCATCATCGACATGTCGGAATCGTACTTTTTCACGGTCACATTCTCCTTTCCTTCTAATTACCTACCAATCAGGTTGGTGTTATTATAGCACGTATTACCTACCTTGTCAATAGGTTTATCGAATTTTTTTAATTTTTTCCAATAAAAAAGAGGCTGAGTATGCGATCGCAAACGCTCTATATTAGATATTGCATTATCTTGTGGGTTTAAAAGTAGCTCCGGTTTTTACAAGACTTACAAATCTCTTGTTGGTTCCACTCCCAAAAATTCTCAATTTTATGTCAAAAATACATTAAAAACCAAAAAAAGTCCTTGAAAATCAAGGACTTTCGGGTTAAAACCGCTTAGAGGAAACAAAAAGAAAATCCATATGGAACAATTGGTGCACCTTCAGGGATTCGAACCCGGGACCCACTGATTAAGAGTCAGTTGCTCTACCAACTGAGCTAAAGGTGCGTGCACATGTTCCATA